>NZ_JBFUIB010000148.1:0-8225 GCF_056402095.1 Peribacillus sp. P4_C12 | reverse complement strand
ATTATATTTAAAGATCTTAACGCAACTATTGGTCGTGGAGAAGTGATTGGTCTAGTTGGCCGTAATGGTAGCGGAAAGTCCACGCTATTACAAATTTTACTTGGACATGTAAAACTATCTGAGGGACAGGTTGAATGGGGAAATAACAAAACCGAAGTCTTTTTAGTGGATCAGGAGAAACAAACATACGCATCTGAGCATGTTACACAATTAGAAGCTACTCTAATGTCGAAATGGCATATTCCAGATGTTCCTTACGAAGTGTTAAGTGGCGGAGAAAAGCTCAAAATACGTCTTGCAAAAGGTTTCGCGTTAGCACCGCACTTACTCTTATTAGATGAACCAACAAACCATCTAGATATAGAAAGTACGGAGCTATTAGTTAATCAAATAGAAAATTATACGGGTACAATCATTGTCGTTTCACATGACAGATATTTTTTGGATACTGTAGCGACGAAAATTTGGTCGATTGAAAATACGAAATTATTCGAGCAAAAAGGAAATTATACACATTATATAAAGATTCGAGAACAAAGAAGATTAACTCAACAAAGAGAGTACGAAAAACAACAAAGAAAAATGGAACTTGTAGAAAATCAAATAAACGAACTGACATCGTGGTCGCAAAAAGCGCATGCACAATCGACGAAGCAAGAAGGATTTAAAGAATATTACCGCCTAAAAGCGAAACGAATGGATTCTCAAGTCAAATCTAAGCGTAAACGTCTTGAGAAGGAACTTGAGAAGACTAAGGTTGAACGTGTTGAGGAAGATTATCTTGTTCGATTTTCGTTAGAAGCTAATACGAAGGTCGGCAAAAGATTTTTAGAGGTAAAAAACTTAAAAAAGGAGTTTGGGGAACGAATATTATTTGAACAGACGAATTTAACAATTCAGCACGGTGAAAAAGTAGCGCTTATTGGCCCGAATGGTAGTGGGAAAACGACATTTTTAAATATCGTAATGGGCAATGAGTTTGCTGAAGGGGACATTTGGGTTTCCCCATCTGCGAATATTGGCTATTTAACGCAGCAAGTATTTGACTTGCCTCTAGAGCAAACGCCTGAACAATTATTTAAACGTGAAACATTTAAAGAACGGGGCAAGGTTCAGAATTTAATGAAGCATTTAGGATTTACAGCAAGTCAATGGTCTGAGCCAATTGAACAGATGAGTATGGGAGAGCGCGTGAAGTGTAAGCTTATGCTATATATACTGGAAGAAAAAGATGTACTAATTTTAGATGAACCGACAAACCATTTAGATTTGCCTTCGAGAGAGCAATTGGAAAAAACGTTAGTAGAGTATACCGGTACGTTGGTCGTTGTTTCACACGATCAATATTTCTTAAGTAAAACGACTTCAGTTCAGTTGATTTTTGAAAATCACCGTATTCAAAAAAAATTAAAGCAATCAAATGAAAAGGTTGATTCACTTGCAGAACAGCGCTTAAAGCTTGAAACAGAACGACAAGAAGTATTAGGGAAATTGAGCTTTTTATCATCCAAAAGCCCAGAGTATATAGAGCTCGATCAAAGATTCAATGAACTTACAAAAAAGATTAAGAGATTAGAAAATCTATAATTCAGTAACGAATGCACTTTAGTGGAGAATAAACGAATTTGATTTTAGTTTTATTAATTGTATTTACTCTGAACGAATCATATTAAAGAGCTTAAAAAGGAGGTACTACGTTTTAGATAGTATCTCCTTTGGGTTTCTTAAAGCAAAATAAAAGACTTTATTATCTCTGTATAGCTGCCAGTTTATCTGCTATTTGTACTGCCATTCAGTTAGCTCTCCTTTATTAGGTCTTGATAATTTCAAAATGGAGTAAATTTATTACTTAGGGTACAACTTTGTATTACATCCACAACAGACTCTTTTAAATCCAAAAAACCTTGTAATCCTTGATAGACAAGGATTACAAGGTTTATATAAGATAATTCTGACTTGAACTAGCAACTGTCAATCATTCCAACCTATTTGGAACAATTAAGAAGCTAATTTAGCTGATTTTGAAACTTTTTCAGGAAACCATAAACTCACTACAATACCAACAATAAGACAGATAAAGAAAGTGGCCGCTTTAGCAGTCACGATGGCTTCTAAAGGAGAAGTGGTCCACAGGATGGCACTGATAAACCCTGTAATAATAGTGGCTACTACGCCTGTGCCAGATGTTTTTTTCCAAAAGAATATAAGTAAAATGACGGCAGAAAATGTATTGCCGACTCCTGCCCAAGCAAAACTGACCATATTATAAATAATGGAGCCAGATGCTAACGAAACAACAATACCTACAAGACCAGCTACAATGGCAATGCAACGAGATAATTTCACTAAGGTTTGACTCTTTATCGTCATACCCATTGCTTTATGAACAATATCTTCACTTACTGATGTTGTAATAACGAGTAATTGAGAAGAAGCTGTTGACATGATAGCAGCTAAAATTCCTGCAATGATGATTCCTGCAACCCATGGTGGCAACAAATCGAATACCATATGAGGCATAATCATTTCAGAATCTTCAATCGTTCCTTGTTTATAGATAACGGAAGCAAAAATGGCAGATAAAAAGGCACCGACGTAGACAATTAATGTCCAAATAATCGCAACAATTTTTCCTGTTTTAAGTTCTTTTTCATCCTTTAACGCCATAAAGCGAGAGCTTAATTGTGGCTGTCCGCCAAGCCAGCCAAAGAACCAAGAAAGGTTCGTAAATAGCATGGCTCCGATGGCTAGTCCAGATAATCCTCCTATCCAACTATCTGCACCACTTCCCATTGAACTTAAGGTATACGAAATCGATAAATCATTTTGTTGAATTTCAAAAAATCCTGCAATTGGAACGATAATAAACGCTAAAACCATTAAAAAACTCTGAATTGTATCTGTCCATACAACTGACATAAACCCACCCATACAAGAGTAGGCAATAATGATGAGGGCAACTACAATTGTTCCTACCGTAATATTAAGTCCAGAAAAAGAATAAAGAGTTTTACCAACACCGGAAAATTGAGCTGCTAAGTAGCAAGTGAAAAATATGACCATAATGATCGATGACAACCAACGAATCAAATTAGTGTGATTAGGAAATTTCACAGCTATATAGTCGGTTAATGTATACACTTTATATTTTTTTGTTTCATTCATAAATCTTTTGGCTAGAAAGAGCCAAGAAAAGAGGACGCCTATAAACATTCCCGATAAGATCCATATTCCTGACAAACCTGTTACATAAATAAAACCTACTGCCCCTAAGAACATATAGGCGGATTCACCTGTAGCTCTTTCAGAAAAAGCTAGTGCCCAACCAGGTAACTTATTTCCACCGAGAAAATAATCAGCGTGGTCCAATTTTTTTCTACTAAAGAGCACACCCACTCCAAGCATTAAGAGAAGGTAAATGATGATTTCGGCAAAAACAATCGAGGATCCTGAAAAATTCATTTTATTATCTCCTTTATAAATTATATTAAACAAAGTTGTATAGTGAGAATAAATACAAAATTTTTTTCCCATCAGGGATTATTCATGGTTAACATCTAATTTCAAAAACATGATTTAACCCTTGATTTATATAAATAACAGAGCCAGATTTTGAAAAAGTATAATCATAAACAGGCTCTGAACATACTACAATGATATATTCTTTAGTTTTTGTCTAATTGTAGAATTGTTAAATATAAGACTTTAGCGGCTTTTTCAATATCATACTCTGAAGAAAATTCCCTTGGATTATGACTGATCCCATCTTTCGATCTAACAAAAATCATACCAATTGGGAATCGATTTTTAAACTGCATGGCATCATGTCCGGCACCGCTAGGTAAAGAGACGATGGATTCACCTAATTCTTGAATACTTTCCTTTATGACATCTTGAATGTTGTCTTCACAACGAACAGGTGCAACACGTTGTAATACAGAGATTTCTAAGTGTAATTGTCGATCATTAGCTATCTTTTTTGCGAATTTTCTAATCTCTTGTTCGACTTGATCTCTGGTTTTYTCATCGATATCTCTAATATCAATTGTCCATTCCGCCTCACCAGGAATGACGTTCACGCCGTTTGGTTTTACAGAAAGTTTGCCCACGGTAGCTACAGATGAAGGGGACTCCTTAGCTATTTTTTCAACCTCTGCAATAATTAAACTAGCTCCTACTAAAGCATCTTGTCTTTGATTCATCGGTGTTGCACCAGCATGCTCTGACAGTCCTGTTAATTTGAACTGAAGCCACACCGGACCAGCGATACCAGTTACATTACCTACAGCTGCTTCATTATTTTCAAGAACCTTTCCTTGTTCGATATGAACTTCTAAATAGCACTTTACGTTTTCTATTTTCGCACTTTGGAGATGCTGCTTTTCTAATCCATAATCCCTCATAGCTTGTTCAATCGATATTCCTTGATTATCTACTTTTTTTAAATCATTGGATGTCAATGTACCTGCGACAGCTCGGCTCCCAATCATACCAAAGCCAAAACGGGTTCCTTCCTCATCCTTAAAGGCAACAATTTTAACAGGATGTTTCAGTTCAATTTCTTTTTCTTTTAACGAATGTATGACTTCAATGGCGGTTAAGACTCCTAAACTCCCATCATACTTTCCGCCATTTGGAACGGTATCAATATGTGAACCTATTAAAATAGTGGGTAAATCATTTGTAGTCTCTTGACTCCCAATCAGATTGCCCACTGTATCAAAATGGACGGTTAAACCAGCAGATTCCATATATTGTTTAACTCGTTCATTTGCTCGTCTCTCATCACTTGTATAAGAAAACCGATTTATGCCACCATCTTTTGTTTTTCCAATGACGGATAACTCTTCTAAATGGGTATTCAATCGCTTGATATTAATCATTTTTTTTCTCTGAATCTTTTAATTGAAAACGAAAATGACATTGTCCTTCTTTTAACACAAATTGATCATGTACGACGTTAAATTTATTGTTAAAACCATGAGCAATTGCATCATCTATCACTTTACAATAAACAAGTCCGTAAGCATGCATATCGTCATCAGCCCATTGTTGGCCTAATGGACATACTGTAAATGTTTGCTCGATTTCCTCAGATTTATTCACCGTTTCAATGGTAAACAAATCACTTCGTCCCATATCGTAGTTTGTTAAGTATTGATCAATTGTGTTGTCCGCCCCATTCACTCTGGCTCTTTGTGCAATACCACGTCCACGCTTTTCACCAAATTGCCATATACCTTCTTGAATAGCTGCTTCTCCTTCATCGCCATAAGTATCTACTATAGCTTTCGTAATTTGGGCAAATAATCTTGCAAATAGGGCAAAGGGTGTAAGATTTTCATACTTATTTTGACTGTTATGATCTTTAGGAATATAGTCAAATAACGTATGATTTTCTCTTTCTGTCGTTGCTTTTATCGCAATCTCTTCCGCGTCTTTATATCCAAAATTATCAATTCCTTGTTGCAGTAATGCCTTTCCATTTTCTTTATATTTCGAAACAACGATTTTTTCTATTTCTGTAAATAATTTAGCTGTCATGACTTCCATGGAATATGGTGGGATAACATGATTCGTTTTACTCAATTTAAACACTCACTTTCTATTTTTCATTTTTTAGTATAATTCTAGCTTTCGTTTAAGTTAGTTTTTTAAATTTATAAAACCGATAAATTTACTAGCAATTGATTAATTGTTATTATAAATTCAATTCTTTATATAAATCAAATGAATAATTGTAATATAAAATATGAAAAAAATTAATAGTTGGAGTGACTATAAATGACACTGATCAAATATGAGATCTTTAGAACCGTTGTAGAAACAGGAAGTCTATCGAAAGCAGCGGAAGTAGTTGGATTAACTCAATCAGCTGTAAGTCATGCAATAGCAAGTCTTGAGTCCGACTTCGGTTTTTCGTTGATTACTCGGGGACGTTTAGGTATTCATTTAACCAGCAATGGAGAAAAAATGCTGCTTTATATGCGAGAAATATTAAAATGTAATGAGCTGATGATGCAGGAAGTATCTAAAATTAATGGACTAGAAACAGGTATCGTACGAATCGGTACACTTCCAAGTGTGTCTATTCAATGGTTGCCTATGATTATTAAGCAATTTAATATAGATTTCCCGTACATAGAAATAAAACTATTTGAAGGAGATTACGATGAAATTGATCAATGGATCTCGGATGGAACCATTGATTTTGGTTTTATGTCCTTGCCAGTTTCAAAGGCATATGAAGTGATTCCGTTAAAAAATGATAGACTTTTGTGTATTTTACCGGATACGCACCCTTTAAATCAGCAAGATATCATTTACTTAGATCAACTCAAAGATGAATCTTTTATCATGCCTAAATCAAGCATCGATAAGGATGTTCGAAGAATTTTGAAAGAACACAAAATCAAACCAAAAATCAAATATGAAATCGCTGAAGATCAGGCGATCATTTCCATGGTGCAAAATGGTCTTGGAATCAGTATCCTCCCTGAAATGATACTGTATCGTATCCACGAGAGTATTCGAATAATCCCTTTGGAAGGTAATTATTATCGCACCATTGGAATTGCAGCCACTTCCTTACGTTATATGTCACCAGGATCGAAAAAAATAATTGAGTTTATTCAGGAATGGTTAAAATGAAACAGCTCTTAAGCACATAAAACAAACTATTTGTCGTTGTCACACTTGTATTAATTGTATATTTTCACCAAATGAACAGAAAAGGTTTGCGGAAGCCCTTAATGCTGTTGAATATTTAGCATCTTATATCAACTAAGGATCATGATATTTTCATGATTCTTTTTTATTAATTAAAAGTTAATGGATGGTAAAAAAATTGTTTAATTGGATGGTGATAAAAATATTAAATCATTTATTATTATAGAGTCGATTCTAATCTACCAATCACATAAATGGCTAAATAATGATTATTTATTGGTTAAGTGAGTGAATTGTTTCACAATTATCTCTTTATCATGGGATTTTTCATATAGGAAAATTTCAAATCTTTTTATAGTTTATTTTAGTAGATGAGTAAAAAACTAATTAGTAGATGAGTAAAAAACTAAATAGATGAGTAAAAAAACTAAATCGATTTGAAGGAGTAGGCAATGTACAACACCAACCGGATAAGGTCTCGTAAAGCACTGGATAAACTTAAGCCGCATACACCAGGTAAACCATTATGGGAAGTTAAAAAAGAAATAGGGCAGAAAAGGGTTATTAAATTAGCTTCTAATGAGAATCCTATTGGACCATCACCGAAGGCAATCGAAGCTATAACAAAAAGCTTATCCAATCTAAATCGATATCCTGATGCTCATGCAGCTAAGTTGAAAAAGACTACCCGCTTATCCTTATCTACTCAGCAATTAATCATAACAAATGGGGCAGATGAATTGATCACCCTTATTTCCACTAATTCCCATAGACTTTTGCGGACTTCGGTCTATATGACGGGCTACTCGAAGCACCTCCCTACTCCGCAAGCAGCGACCCACACAGCCCACTGACAAGGTACGTATGTTATATACTAGCTTTTGACTTTAGTAGTGTGGAGGTAGTGGATAGATGACTGAATTGGTAACTAAAACAGGGAATAATGAGACTGTGGCATATGTGGTAGATCGGTTTATTCTGGCAAATTTAGAATATAATCAAATGCTTGAACTTTCACATTCAATGAAGTCTTCATTTGAAGTAGATTCAGAACAAGAAGCAGAAGAGCTGGTTAAGAATTATTTACTATCACTTGGACATGTTTTAACGGTAGATTAAATTATCTACCAGAAAAACAGGTTGCAGCCAGTTAAGAAGTTGAAATGCATGTTGCAACTAGTGAAGAAGTACAAGTAAAGAAAAAAGTTGGTGGAACAAAATATTTTCAAAATGAGAAGGGAAAAACAATCCTTCTTTTTTTAATTGAATTTTTGAATATTAAAATTCAATTTATTCCTCCTAGTGTATCTATAAAATAAAGTTTAATCAAAAACGTTCAACAAACTCATATTCTACGGCACAAAAAAAGAAACCATTTTGAAAAAAGGTGATATGCTCCCCATTAGGTAGACAGATAAAAAATAAAAATCTGTTGATCTAAGGGGAGTATTTTCTATGGCTCGAA
Organism: Peribacillus sp. P4_C12; assembly: GCF_056402095.1. Lineage (NCBI taxonomy): Bacteria > Bacillati > Bacillota > Bacilli > Caryophanales > Bacillaceae > Peribacillus > Peribacillus sp. P4_C12. The sequence goes on along the minus strand of NZ_JBFUIB010000148.1, from coordinate 91 downwards.
TGAAATATTCTAAAGCTGAAAAATTGGCTATTTTAAATCTTTATAAAGATGGTCACCATTCAATAGCTGACATTACGGCCAAGTTTTCTGT
>NZ_JBFUIB010000147.1:0-8359 GCF_056402095.1 Peribacillus sp. P4_C12 | reverse complement strand
GTTTCCGAGAACTCCTCCACTGATAAGCAATTAATATCCGGAATATCGTTCGGAACTACCACCTTCACAAGTTCCTTATAACGAAAAGGTGAAGGARATCTTGCGGTCTGTATTGGTTCAGAATCTAAACCAAGCTGCGCTTTAAAGTACTGAAATGAATCCTTCACAACGAGKGTTGCCGATGTCATGATCACACTTTTCTGGCGTCCAAAATAGGAATCCCACAACCATTTACTTCCTGCAATTGGCTGAACAGTCAATGTCACGCCATGTTGTGGTGCTGTATTTGTATAATCAAGCCAATAAATATTTTCTTCTTGTGGATTGATAAAAAATTCATGTAAGGAATCCCTTGTATCCTGCAAATGTCCAAGAAGCACTTCTATATCATTTAAATAAAATAAAGCATTTTTCCCTAACGTGGCTTCATTATTTAATAAAAGACTCAACCTTTTCTCCAGTTCCACGATGATCGATCCTAGCAAGTCTACTAACCGTTCAGCAACCAGAATCGCTTTACTCCATCGATGGTCATCTATCTTAAATGAGAGGCGTTTCGGACTCACAGAATGAGATAGTTTTTGGGCTTGGTTGGAGATGTAATAAAAAAGTTGTTCAAATTCATAGGCAAAGTCATTAAGCTTTCGATCTAGGTCATGCGTGGACCTACCTTCCGTCAAGCGGTTGTTTGAGAGCAATTTTTCAAGTTTGTATAATAATTGCTTTTGATCTGTGGTCCCTAGTCTGTTCAGCACCGTCTTCACAGAAATATAATTAAGTCTTCGTCCAAGCTGTTTAGAAGCAGCCTGTTCCAAATGGTGAGCCTCATCAAGAATTAAATACCCTTTTTTTGGAATGAGGGCATCTTCTGTAAGAAGATCAGTCATTAAAAAGGAATGATTAGTAATGATGATATCTGCTTTGCCCGCTGTTCTTTTTGCTCTTTCAAAAAAGTCCAATTCAAGCCATGGTTGTTTTAAACCGACATATGTAAGCCCGTCACTTTGAAGTCTATTCCAAAAAAGTTGTCCACCACTTGTGAGATTTAATTCATCTTTATCTCCTGTTTCCGTTTCCGTTAGCCAAACTAATATTTGCATTTTTGTTAATGCTGTTTCGTAATTATCTTCCTTTTCACGTAATGCCCGTTCAAACTTTGCCAAACTCAAATAATTACTTCTCCCCTTTAGCAATACAGCTTGAAAAGAATAAGGAAGGATTTTTTTCAGCTTAGGAACTTCGTTTTGAAGAAGTTGATCTTGTAACTGAAGCGTATACGTCGAAACGACTACGGGCTTTTGATGTTTCCTCGCAAAATAAACAGCAGGAAGCAGATAGCCTAAGGATTTCCCAATCCCAGTCCCAGCTTCAATGATTGCGTCTTGACTGGATTCGAAGGAATGATGAATCATATTCATCATTTCCAGCTGTCCGTTTCTCGCTTCAAAAGCAGGAAAAGCATTTTGTAGCATGGCCATTTTCTTCTTATCATCTTGCGGAAATTCTGCTTCTCTGTCTTTATAATTAGTTTCTTCGTCGACTTTTTTAAATGCAAGGCCTCTAAATGTAATAAGTTCAGGTGAATGAACTTCAGCTTTTGTAAGTTTGCTTGCAATACAAGCATCTATCAATTCGGAAATTTCACTTTGTAAGGAAAAAGATAAGCGGTATAACTGTTTAAGCGTCATCACTGGCAGATTCATGAGCTTTTTTTTCAATTCCAATAATAATAAAGCGGTAGCATATGCATCGCTATCCGCTTGATGAGGCCGAGAATGATCTAGATTTTCTTCTTTGGCCAGCTGATGTAGCTTATATCCATCGGATGTCGGTTTCAAAATTTTCGCTAACTCTACCGTATCAAGTGTGGAACCATAAAAAGGCTCCAATCCACAGCGTACTAATTCTTCCTGTAAAAAAGATAAGTCAAATAAAACATTATGGGCAACAAAACAAGCCCCTTCTATAAGCCGGGCAATATTTTCTGCGACATCTTCAAAGTCAGGTGCATCCTTTACCGTCTCGTTGCTTATTCCGGTCAATTCTTCAATAAACAAGGAAATTTCTTGTCCAGGGTGGATGAACGTTGAGTATTCATCTACAATTTGATCATTTTCGATGACTACGCCGGCAAATTGAATAATCCGGTCTCCTTTTTTCGGAGAATTTCCTGTTGTTTCCAAATCGACCACTACATATCGTTGTGTCATGAATTGTACACCTCAAACTTCACTTTCTCCACTTCCTGATGGAATTCTCTTATCTTTTTTATACCATAATAATCGTAATAAAGGAAACACGCAGTTTATCGAATAAAAGTTTAATTAATTGAATCCACTTCAATCCCTACCCCTATCCTGGTAATACAATTCTAAGCAAATGAAAAGGGCCGGCTCAACATATGCATGATACATGCGCATAAGAGCCGGCCTTCCGCTTACATGATAGTAGCTGCAGGTTCGTTTGAAATCAGTTCAACAATTTGGTTATTTTCATTCATAATCGCAACTTTAGGCTGATGATCACTCAGCTTATCTTCAGCGACCATCACATAAGATATGATAATCACAATATCATCAGGCTGAACTAGTCTTGCTGCTGCTCCGTTCAAACAAACAACACCGCTGCCCCGTTCACCTGCAATCACATACGTTTCAAGGCGTGCACCATTATTATTATTGACGATGGCTACTTTTTCATTCGGCAGAATGCCTACCGCGTCAATTATGTCTTCATCAATTGTAATACTGCCAACATAATTCAAATTGGCTTCAGTAACCCTTGCGCGATGGATTTTTCCATTCATCATTGTTCGAAACATGTAAACTCCCCCTATGCTGTAGGTTTATTCTACTGTCAATGTAATATTATCAATTAGCCTTGCATGCTTAAACTTCACGGCCATTGCTATAATGATATTTCCTGATAATGTTTCAATCGGCTTGAGCTCTGGATATTGATAAACCTCAATATAATCTATTTTCCCATTTGTATGGGCTTCTACATGTTCCCTTACTAGCGCCATAATTGTATCAGGATTTCTTTCCCCTGTATTAATCGCTTCTATCGCTTTCAATAAACTTTGGTATAATTCTTTTGCTTCTATGCGTTCATCATCTAGCAGATATACATTTCGAGAGCTCTTTGCTAATCCATCTTCTTCACGAACGGTATCGACAGCTACGAGTTTAATTGGAAAATTAAAGTCTTGAATCAAACCATCTATTACTGCGACTTGCTGTGCATCCTTCTTACCGAAGTAAGCTCTATCTGGAAGAATGATATTAAAGAATTTCGTTAGGACCGTCGCTACACCATCGAAATGGCCTGGTCTTTGTCTACCACATAAACATTCCGTCCTGCTTTGGACGACAACCTTGACTGATGGCTCTTCACCGTACATTTCATTGACAGTTGGGTAGAAAAGATAATCCACGCCTGCATTGGCTGCGACATTTTCATCACGTTCCAAATCACGAGGGTATGTTTCAAAGTCCTCATTTGGTCCGAACTGCAACGGATTGACAAAAATACTTAAAACAACGATATCATTTTCTTTACGAGCGTTTTCTAAAAGGGTGGCATGTCCCTCATGTAAGAAGCCCATTGTTGCTACATAGCCGACACTTTTGTGATTGCTTTTTTCCTTAATGATTATTTGTTGTAATTCAGCTGCAGAAGTAAAAGTTTTCATTTTTTTCCCCCGTAAAGCGCTGAAAGCTGCTCTTCCTTCATCGTAAATGTATGCTCTTTCGTTGGAAAATCTTTAGTTTTCACTTCATTCACATAACTTGTAATCGAATTGCTTATTAGTTCGTTCGCATTTCCGTACACTTTAACAAATTTTGCAACACGATCAACACCATAACTGATGACATCGTGATAAACAAGGACTTGACCATCTGTTTCAGCACCTGCCCCAATTCCAATGGTTGGAATTGCTAGGTTTTGTGTGACGAGTTCTCCTACTTGATATGGTACACACTCAAATACTATCGCTATGGCTCCTGCCGCTTCACATTTTTTCGCATCTTCAACGAGCTGTGAAGCTGCTTCCGCATCTTTTCCCTGTACTTTATACCCACCAAGCACACCGACCGATTGCGGAGTCAGGCCAAGATGAGCTATTACGGGAATACCAGCCTTTGTTAATGCGGAGATTTTTTCGACAACGTCATCTGCCCCTTCAACCTTCACAGCATCCGCATGGCCTTCCTGCATGATGCGGGCCGCATTTTTAAGTGTTTCATCTAAAGATAGGTGATAGCTCATGAAGGGCATATCTGTCACGACAAACGTATCGGGGGCCCCACGTTTTACTGCTTTTGTATGATGAATCATGTCATTAACCGTTACAGGGATGGTAGAGTCATAACCTAATACAACCATTCCTAAAGAATCGCCAACTAAAATCATGTCGACACCTGATTGTTCGGCTAACTTTGCTGACGGATAATCATATGCCGTAAGCATGACAATTTTCTCGTGATTTTGTTTCATTTTCAAAAAATCTCCGGATAATTTCATTACGTTTCCTCCTTTTTGATGGAGGAGATGAAAACATCAGCGTTTTAAAAACTGGTGTCTATACATTCATACGCAAAAAAAAGACTGACTAAATAGAGTATCTGTTACGTTACAATAAGTGGCAAAAAACGCCTCATATTGTCAACAAAACAGCACTTGTCCTTTTAGTCAATCTCTTTGATAACATCAGAAGTTTCATCCCTCCGTCCTAGTCCAGTACGCTGGATCAAGGCAGATTTTCAAATAATTTGGTATTTATGGGGGTGCAGTTCACATGAGATACTGCCCACTTGCATTATATCAAGCCAAAATCAAAAATTCTATTTATTTTTCACAGATTTGACAAAAATCTACTGAATTTCAATGTCTGCTGAATAAATCGAATGTACGGTTCCCTTTTTGTCTTCAAGGAGCAGAACACCAGCATCTGTTATTCCCAATGCTTTTCCGACAATTGTATCATTAACCGTACTCGCTTTAATAACCTGTCCCAGGCTGATGGCATAACTCTCCCATAAACCCTTTATTGGCATAAAGCCTTCTTGTAAATATAGATCATACAAATTTTCTAAACGAACCAACACACGTTGTATAACCTTTGACCTTGAAACCGTTTCTCCGCTTTCTATGAAAAGAGAAGACGCTTTCTCCTGCAGATCTTCTGGGAAATCTTCAATTTGTTGATTGATATTCATACCAATTCCGATAATGACAGAATGAATTCTGTCCGATTCTGCCTGCATTTCTGTCAGAATGCCAGTTACTTTCTTTCGATTTATCAAAATATCGTTCGGCCATTTGATTTGAGGTTGTAAATCCGTTATATCCTCTATTGCCTGAACCACGGCAACCGCGGCCAGTAAAGTCAACTGAGGAGCCTCATGAAGTGGAATCTTTGGCCTTAAGATTAGACTCATCCAGATGCCACTGAATTTTGGAGAATGCCAAGATCTCATGAGTCTTCCTTTTCCAGATACTTGTTCCTCGGCAACAACAAGAGTCCCCTCCTGAACTCCTTCATTTGCAAGTTGATGGGCAATTTTTTGAGTTGATTCTACAGATTCCTGATAGTGAATCATTTTCCCGAGTTTTTTTGTTTCCAAGCCAAGCTGTATTTCGCTTTCTGACACTTTTTCCGGTGTTGAAATAATCCGGTAGCCTTTTTTGCGGACAGCTTCAACATTATACCCTTCACTGCGCAGGTCTTCTATATGCTTCCAGACAGCCGTGCGCGAACAGCCTATATATTCAGCAATTTCTTGACCGGATATAAATGCACCATTCGCCTTTGAAAGGGCTTCCATCAGCTTTGTTCTTAAATCAGATTGCATTTCTCCAGCCACCTCTTAATTTCATCTTTTTCATTTCTTAATTCTGCATTCAAAACAGCTTTCAAAATCAATTCCAAGTATTCTTTCACCCATGGACCCGGTCTTTCTTGATGCCATTTCAGTAAGTCCGTACCCGTTACCGCAAGATCAGACATTTGTTTAATTATTAATTCATTAAATCGTTGATGAATAACCTTCTCCGCATACTTAACATTTCGTCCTGCTAAGACAGCTCGGACTGTAGCAGCTTGGACGGCTTCAATCTGACCTGCCTGGAATATTTCGAGAGCAGAATTTTCAAACGGCGGTTCTTTCTTTGCTAACTGAATAATACGTTGGACACTTCTAATTGTTTTCAGCGGCAGTTTCCACTCTCTTAACGCCGCTTCAATATCCTTGGCATTCGTATAAATCATGATAACAGACCATAAATCTGCCGCTTTTAAGTGATGAAGCGGCAGATTTAATAACTTCTCCAAATTTTCTTTTTGATTGGAAAATCGTGGCAAGTATTGGTATAACCCGCTCTCTAGTAAGAGCGAGAGGGCCCTTGTCTTGTAATCTCCAGCTAAAAGTTTTTCAAATTCAATGAGAATTCTTTCGATTGCAATTTCGCTAATGATTGGTCCATTCTCTTGAAGTGAATCAAAAGTTTGCTGATCCAGTTCGAAATCAAGCTGGCTGACAAACCTTAATGCACGCATCATTCTCAAAGCATCCTCATGAAATCTTTCATGAGGATTGCCAACCGTGATAATTCTTCTTTGTAACAAATCACGCTTACCGTTAAATGGATCAATCATATTCCCAGACTTATCCATAGCAATCGCATTCATCGTAAAGTCTCTTCTCTGTAAGTCTTCGGTCAAAGAACGGACAAATTGCACGGAATCAGGTCTGCGAAAGTCCGTATACCCGCTTTCCGTTCTAAATGTCGTAATTTCGTACGTACCAGACTCCGCAATTACAAGCACCGTTCCATGTTCGATTCCGATATCTGCTGTTTTAGGAAAGATTCCTTTAATTTCCTGAGGTGTAGCAGAACTAGCGATATCCACATCATTGATGGGCCTGCCAAGTATATAATCTCTTACTGAACCACCCACAAAATAGGCTTCGAATCCTGCTTTTTCAATCAATTCAAGAATGGGCACTGATTTTAAGAATAACTGATCCATCAGCATCCCCTCCTTATTCAATAGAATTAGTTTCGAGCGCTTGAACATAGATTGCTTCATACTCTGACATAATGGTATCTGAGTGAAATTCAGTATTGGCCCTTTCTAGAGCAGCCTCAGAAAAACGTTTATGTAAAATAGGGTTTCTTAAAAGTCCGACAGCCTTTTCAGCTACCATTTCGACGTCGCCCAATTCACAAATATAGCCGGTCTTTCCGTCAACAATAACCTCGGGAATCCCTCCTACATTCGTTCCTATACATGGAACACCACATGCCATTGCCTCAAGAAGTACAAGTCCAAAACTTTCTTTTTCGGATAGCAGTAAAATTAAATCACTAATTGAATATAATTCGGCAAGGTTGTCCTGCTTACCCAGAAACAAGACCTTTTCTTCGATTCCGAGATCTTTAGCCAACTTTAATACCGTTGTTACTTCCGGGCCGTCTCCTACGAGAAGAAGCTTAGCAGGTATTTTCTTTTGAGCTAAAAAGAACGCTTGGATAACATCTTTAACCCGCTTGACTGAACGAAAATTTGATACATGAATGATGACTTTTTCTTCATCTTGAATACCGTACTCGTCCCGTAAATATTCTGAATTGGTTTTATGATAATCCCTTTCATCAATAAAATTATAAACGGTTTTGATTTCCTTTTCCGGAGAGATTAACTCATGTGTTTGTTGCACGAGCGAATTAGATACACCTGTAACAACATCTGATTGTTCAATTCCAAATTTTATTAAATTGGATAGTGAAGGGTCATGGCCTAGCACAGTAATGTCTGTACCATGAAGAGTCGTGACGATTTTAACTTTATTTCCTGACATCTGCTTTGCAAGAATCGCACAAACCGCATGTGGAATGGCATAATGAACATGGAGAATATCAAGTTTTTCCCTCTTCACTACTTCCGCTATCTTACTCGCAAGCGCAAGGTCATAAGGTGGATATTGAAAAACAGAGTAAGAGTTGACTTCCACTTGGTGATAATAAATATTATGGTACATCTTATTTAGGCGGAAAGGGAGGCTTGAAGAAATGAAATGTATTTCATGTCCTTTTTCTGCAAGCATTTTGCCCAATTCAGTTGCAACGACACCCGAACCTCCTACTGTAGGGTAGCAGGTAATTCCAATTTTTAATTTCATAAGATTATTTTTCCCCTAACAAATCGGCTTCGATCAGAAACGGTTTTTTTGACATAAATCCTTCCGCATAAGCGACACCCACTTCTTTGCCGAACATCTTTTCCCTTGCTTCTACTGTCTCGATATATCCGTTCACAAGCGGTGTCTCCACCGTTGTATTACTTTTTTCG
>NZ_JBFUIB010000146.1:0-8401 GCF_056402095.1 Peribacillus sp. P4_C12 | reverse complement strand
ATATAATCCCCTAAATATTCATGTTCCTCTGCATTAGTAACCGTTAAAACCTCAACGTCATCAGGAGCTTTCATTTCTGACAATAGCATACTTTTTTGTTCTTTTGTCAAATTTTCCCCCAGTGTGACGATCATTTCACCAACAGCTGCGTCCGCAAAAGCTTTATATGGCAATAATAGGCATAATAAAATGGTCACAATGACCCATTTTTTCATTTTTTTCATAGTTATCCTCCTTAACATTTCCTGCTGAATTGTATTCTTTTATTTAAAGAGCACCGCTTTAAATAAAAGTTTCATAGTATTGGACGAACCAAAAGGTAAAAAAGATACAGTTTTATAAAAAATATTTATTTCGTCGAAAATAGCAAATGTTCTTACTAACGACGAAAAGTGATTGTATCCTTGTCTAATATACCTGTGAGACACACTATGAATCCTAAGTTTACTTTATCAATGTAGTAAATCCAATGCAAGTTTGCAAGGGGTATTTGTCAGATTGTGCTAAGTTATAGTAAAATGAATTCGTTATTTAAATATTTAGACCATTGAATAAAGGGAGTATGGGATGAGGAAAAGTAATAAAACTCTTTTACTTATGATGCTTGTTATCGCTTTGATGTGGGGAATCGTATATTGGCTGTTCATCGCCTAGCACATAGGAGATCTATAAATCAAGTGCTGAAAGTGATGTTGAAACGAAAGAAGATTTTATGTATGATGGAAATGTTATAAGTAGGGATTATTATTCAAAGCTAATTAATTTAGAAACAGTTAGATAATAAAAACGTTATTTAGTAACGAGGGATATTATGTTGATTAAGTATAAGAAAAGTTATGAGAAGTTTGCCATGGGATTATTATCTTTCATGCCAAATGAAAAAGAGATAAAAACGCTTCGGAATACGATGAAGAATTACGAAACAGATGAAAATCTACAGTTGTTCTTATGGAAAGATGAGGAGATTACAGGCTTGATCGGAATAGAAGTCTCTCCAAATCACATTGAGATTCAACATGTATCTGTTAATCCATCTTTTCGAAAGCAAGGTATCGGTAAAGCCATGGTCAGGGCTCTAAAGGAGCAATATCCTGACAAAGAATTAAAAGCAAATGAATATACGGAAAGCTTCCTTGACAAATGTGAAGAAGCTTAAAACCATGAGAGCAAAAATAGAGGACCACTCTTAAGAGTGGTCCTCTATTTTTGCTCTTCGGAGGGATAATTGTCGAGCCCTTTCTGATATAACATCTGAACGGTCACGCTTTAGATGCTTGTCTATTAAAGATAAATTAGCCATGTCACTATCTGTGCACCATATGTATCCTTCTTGGCTGCATATGGCTTGGCATTGTACAGTCAACTCTTGATCCGTTATCGGAAGATTGATGCTTTCATATGGTTTTTTAGACAACATACGTGCATAGGTGTTCTGAAGCAAATTGAGCAGTTCTTCAGGATCGAGGCCCAACTGCTGCAGCTCTACTTTTTTCGAACGGAGATTGGCGATGGCTTTAGCAAGGGTCCTTGTTGCACCTTGATTGTTGCCTCTACGGTCGTGATATAGGGCAACTGCAATTTGAATCAGCCCGACCCAATGCGAGTCACGCTCTTTTGGAGCAGTATCCTTCCAGTATTCTTCAAGAATTTCGTGACATTCAAAGTAATCCCTAGTGCCATGAAAATGGACAAGGAAAGACAGGTAGTCTTTCGGGTAATTCAATTTGAGCACCCCTTTTGTTTGATGGGTTCATTTAAGGTAGAAAAGCCATTTTAACCAGCTTTACACCGGGCGTGTATACACTTTTTAGTTTATCATAGAAAATTACACTGGAAAATAAGGAAAGCTGATTGCTATGCAATCAGCTTGATTCATCAGTCTTCAATTAACACCAAGAAGCACCGACAATAATTAACAAAATGAACAATACTACAATAAACGCAAATCCGCCGCCATGCCCAAAACCCATAATAAGTTCCTCCTTTGTTCTGGTATTCTTACATTCCTAGGTTATGTTAATTTTACAAATGTGATTGGGCACTGACCCAATTAACACAAATCCCTTATAAGAACTTTTCTAAGTGCCGCAAATTATTATTATTGGATAAAGGCCGGTAATCCACTATACTTGATTAGTAAAAGAAACAGGCCTAACATTGGCCAATTAGATTTAAATGGGGTATTTTTATGGGTTATAATATTAAAATTGATGCTTTTGAAGGTCCGATGGATTTACTCCTTCATTTGATAAACCGTCTTGAAATAGACATCTATGATATTCCAATGGCTGATATCACAGAGCAATATTTAGGCTATATTCATACGATGCAGCATCTTGAATTAGATGTGGCCAGTGAATATTTAGTAATGGCTGCGACACTACTTGCTATCAAAAGTAAAATGTTGCTACCCAAGCATGAAGATGAACAATTGATTGATGAAGATGGAGAACTATTTGAAGAAGATCCACGGGACGAGCTTGTGGAAAAACTATTAGAATATAAAAAGTATAAAAATGCTGCAGAAGAATTTAAGGGGTTGGAAGAAGAACGAAGCTTGATGTTTACAAAACCGCCAAGTGATTTATCTGTTTATGTAAAAGAAACGGAAAATGAAAAACAAGAGTTGAATATCAGTCTATACGATATGTTGGGCGCTCTGCAAAAACTACTGCGAAGGCAAAAAATTCAAAAGCCCCTATATACAAAAGTGACGAAACAAGAGATATCAATTGAAAAACGCATGGATGAAATCATGATTGAGTTACAATCATTTAAAGGAAAAAAAAGCTTTTTTGAGCTCTTTTCACACCCGGTTAAGGAGCATATCGTCATTACTTTTATGGCGGTATTGGAACTAATGAAACAAAATGAAATAATCGTTGAACAAGAAGATAATTTTTCGGAAATTATGATTGCAGCTAAGGAAGGTGTAGAACCAGTTGGAAGTTATTAATTGGAAGGGGATTCTTGAGGCATTATTGTTTGCTGCTGGAGATGAAGGCCTCTCAGTCAAACAAATTGCCTCTGTCCTAGAAATTACAGAATATCAAGCAACAGACATCATTGAAAGCTTAAAGGAAGAATATATATCGGATGTACGAGGGGTTCAAGTGATTGAAATAGCAGGTGTGTTTCAAATGACTACAAAAAAAGAACACTCGGATTATTTAAAAAAACTTGTAGAAACTTCAAGTACTCAAGGTTTATCACAGGCTGCTTTGGAAACACTCGCAATCATCGCGTATAAGCAGCCAATTACGAGAGCTGAGATTGATGAAATTCGCGGTGTCAAAACGGAACGGCCGATTCATACACTTGTCACTAAAGTGTTAATAAAAGAGGTCGGACGTGCTGAGGGGTCTGGTCGGGCTTATTTATATGGGACAACGAAAGAGTTTTTGGATTATTTCGGTCTAAACTCAATTAAAGAATTGCCGCCACTCTCCGATAATTCAGAAGAAAGCTTCGAAAATGGTGAAGCAGATTTGTTTTTTGAGAAATTTCAACAAACAATCGAATGACATTTTTCTTTAAATTGTGATAATATAGAAAAAACTGAATACGGGGGGATTTCGAGTGCGAATTGTAGCATGTAATGGATTTGGACTTGAAAAAGAAAAGTCCAATTCTCCGGAGGAATTTTTTAACCGATCCGTTATAGAATTCATAAAGGATGGAGAAGAAAAGACACTGAATGTGCTGTATCTTCGTTATTTTGATGAGATGGTCGCTCGGTGGACTCCATATTCCACCAATCCTTTATTCAAAAGTTTCGACCGAGATATTTATATGGCTGATATCATTGCAATGGTTTGCCTTTTCAAAGACCCGAGTTTGGCTAGCCGAAAACGTTTATATATTAATTCAGAAAAAGAGTTAGCTGGTTATTTCGAAAATGTAAATTTTGGAAAATTAGAGAAAGTGTTTATATCTATTGACCAAGCTAAACCATATGATATTAAATCAAATGTAGATTTTAATATTCTTTCATAATCATTTTGAGGAGGGTTCACGGTTGGGGAATACATTGGTAAAATCTCAGCTTGAGGATGTAAAAAGCTTTTTAGAAACGACAGTAGCTCAGTTAGAAGAGTTTATAAATGAGACGACCTATTCTAAGCTTCAACAGGAAAAAAGCGGGGAAGAAAGTTATTATAAAGGAATCCTCTCTAGTTTAAGAAGAATGCTTGTAAGTTGTGAAGAGGGTTTAGAAGCTTGCCAAATCGTCCTTAAAAATGAAGTTTTTAATAAAGCTGCAGCTGAAAAGACGCTATATAGAGTGTATCATCAATGTATAGAAGAATATTTTTCCCCAAAATCGGACCGTTGGTTTGAAGACAGCCGATCTGCCTATACGGGAAAAAACTCGATTAAATTTCATCAAGGTGTACCGGACAGCATTATATCTATTCTGAAATCTGTAGAAAGTGGATTTCAGACCATGCGAGAAGAATTAGAGTATTATGAAACGGATTACCGGACGAAAATGTTACAGTCAAGATAAAGAAACAGCGAGGCTTAATAGGCCTTGTTGTTTTTTTTGTTTATAAATGGAATCTTCGCTTATTCGTAACATAAAATACTCTGATGATTTATGTGTAAGTAGGTTACAGGGGGGTTGAAAGATGTCTGATGTAAGACAGTATGCAAAAGAGGTAAGTGATTGGATTGATGAAATAATGGCATACCTTGAGAGAATAGATATCACCGATTCGACAGTGTTGGCAAACATTGAAAGGCTTTCCCAATGGACTAATGATCTCGTTGGAGAGGAAATAGATTATGAGAATATGGTCTTGATTGAAGAAGAGATGGCTCGGGTCTACGAAGAAATTGAAGAGATAGCTAGAGATTTCAGTACTCAGCAAAGACAAACTCAATCTCAATCTGTACCAATTGGAAAACATACGCTTCCGCCGCTACCTTATGCCTATAATGCGTTGGAACCGACCATTTCAGAGGAAATCATGTACCTTCACCATGATAAGCATCACCAAACTTATGTAGATGGTCTGAATAAAGCAGAATTAATGATGAAAAATGCCAGGGAGACGAAGGATTATTCATTGTTGAAACATTGGGAAAAGGAAGCAGCCTTTCATGGATCCGGGCATTATTTGCATACAATATTTTGGGAAGGGATGATTCCAAGAGGCGGCGGACAGCCAAAGGGAGACTTACTTAAACAGATTGAGAAGGATTTTGGAAGTTTCGCAGCATTTAAAAATCACTTTAGTGAAGCAGCTAAACAGGTTGAAGGTGTTGGCTGGGCGATTTTAGTCTGGGTGCCACGTGCGCGTAAACTAGAAATTCTTCAATCAGAGTTGCATATGATTTTAACGCAATGGGATACGATTCCAGTACTTGTATTAGATGTGTGGGAACATGCATATTACTTACAATATAAAAATAATAGAGCTTCTTATGTGGATAAATGGTGGGACGTTGTAAACTGGCCCCAAACAGCTTTACGGTTTACCGAAGCGAAAAAGCTTACTTGGAAACAACAATAACGGATAAAATATATGTTCTACCAAAAACGAATTGTTTTGAGTTGAAGGGCCGAGCCATTATGGTTCGGCATTTTTTCGTTTAAAAGGACAGTACAGATTAGTTTTTTGGGGTTAATTAGGAATAATGTGGGAAGTATATGAAGGATGAAGTAAATTGTATGGGTGAAATCGACAATTGATTCTCATTTGGAATTTATTATTTTATTGAAAAGGAGACAATATCATCTTTCGAAATAATTAGGGTAGTTGTTATTTTTAATCTTGATATAACATTGAAGATGTGTTAAATACGCTATTTTAAAGTACAATGCGGTTTATAAATTGTTTAATGTATATCAATATAAAAACTGTGGCTAATTTGTGAACTTAAAAATTATTAAGGTATATTTATTGACTAGTTTCTATTTAATAATTATTATAAATAGGAGCAGATTAAAAAATATATCTATTGGAGGAATTTATTATGTCATTGATTAATAAACAAGTTGAAGATTTTAAAGTACAAGCTTACCATGCAGGAGAATTCAAGGAAGTAACATTAGATGATGTTAAAGGAAAATGGGCAGTATTCTTCTTCTACCCAGCTGACTTTTCATTTGTATGTCCAACAGAATTAGCTGATCTTCAAGACAACTATGAAACATTCAAAGAAATTGGTTGTGAAGTTTACTCAGTTTCAACAGATACTCATTTCAGCCACAAAGGATGGGCTGATGCTACTGATACAATCGGTAAAATTCAATATCCAATGTTAGCTGACCCAGCAAATGTTTTATCTCGTCAATTCGGTGTATTAATCGAAGAAGATGGTTTAGCTCTACGTGGAACTTTCATCGTAAACCCAGAAGGACAAATTAAAGCATACGAAGTGAATGATTTAGGAATCGGTCGTAATGCTGAAGAACTTGTGAGAAAAGTTCAAGCTGCACAATTTGTGGCAGAACATGGTGATAAAGTTTGCCCTGCTAAATGGACTCCAGGTGAAGCTACTCTTGAACCAAGCTTAGATCTAGTAGGTAAACTTTAATCTTTTGAGGATATAATCCAATTCGTTACTGGACACTATCTACACATTGATTACGAAGACAATTTGTTTGACAAGATTCTAATGACAAAAGGCACTTACYTAAAATAAGTGCCTTTTGTTATTCAAAATAAACTTTTTTTAGTAAGTATTATTATTCAGCAAGGAGAACAACTATGGAAAAAATACATGATTTATTAATTATTGGTGGTGGTCCTGCAGGTCTTTCTGCGGGTGTATATGCAGGTAGAGCTAAAATTAAAACAATAATTCTTGAAAAAGGTACAGGTGGCGGACAAGCTGCAACAACATCAGAAATTGCAAACTATCCTGGTATTCGTCATATTTCAGGCCCAAGGTTAGTTGAAGAAATGAAACTTCAAAATGAAGATTTTGGAGTGGAGTTTGCCAAAGCTGATGTAACAGGAGTGGATTTCTCTGGTGAGGTAAAGGTCGTTAAAACGCTTAGTGGGGATTACCATGCGCGCGCTGTAATAATTGCAACTGGCGCCTCTCCAAGAACACTTGGATTCCCAGGGGAAGAGGAATTTACTGGTCGTGGAGTAGCTTATTGCTCAACCTGTGATGGCGAATTTTTTGAAGGGTTGGAAGTTTTCGTTATTGGGGCAGGATATGCAGCAGCTGAAGAAGCTATCTTCCTGACTCGTTTTGCTACAAAAGTCACAATCATTGCCAGGGAATCAAGCTTCTCATGTGCTCCTTCTATTGTTGATAAAGTAATGGCAAATGATAAGATTGAAGTGAAATTCAATACAGAAATCCTTGGGGTATATGGGGATGAAATGATTCAAAGTGCCCGCTTCATCAATAACGTTACCAAGGAAGAGTTTGAGTATGAAGCGAAGAAAGAAGACAGTACGTTTGGAGTATTCGTATTCATTGGTTACGAACCGAAAACAGAGATTTTCAACGGCCATATCGAAATGGACCATGCGGGTTACATTCTCACAGATGATGATATGAAAACGAATGTGAAAGGTGTATATGCAGCTGGCGACTTAAGACCAAAATCCTTGCGTCAGATTATTACCGCTGTTTCTGACGGAGCGATTGCAGCAACGGATGCGGGTAAATACATTGCTGAAGAAAAAGATCGCTTAGGTATTAAAGATGAGCCTGCTGTTGAAAAACCTGAGAAAAAAGAACAGGCTGCTGTTCCAGCAGGAAAGAGCGCTCTATTAAGTGACGCACTACGCGGTCAATTAAAAGGAATCTTCGGCAAGATGGAAAGCGATGTAACGTTGGTATCTATTGTAGACGAAGGTTTGCCAAAATCAGTCGAATTGCGTGATTTCTTGTTGGATGTTGCTGAATTAGGTGACAAGCTTCATCTTGAGTTATATAACAAAGGTGAAAATAAGGAAATCGAAGAAAAAATCAATGCTGATAAGTTCCCAGTTGTCTCTCTAATAAATTCGAGAGGTGAATACAGTGGTGTCAAATACCATGGTGTACCAGGCGGTCATGAGTTGAATTCCTTCATTTTAGCTATTTATAACCTAGCTGGACCTGGTCAAGCGTTGGATTCAGTTGTTTTAAATTCGATTAAATCAATCAGTAAAAAAGCGAACATTAAAGTTATGGTATCATTGGCATGTCACTACTGCCCAGACGTTGTAGTGGGTGCACAGCGTATTGCTATTGAGAACCCTAACGTTGAGGCTGAAATGGTCGATATAAGTAATTTCCAGGAAATCAAGAAAAAATATAAAGTAATGAGCGTGCCGGCTATGATCATCAATGATAAAGAAGTAGTATTCGGTGCAAAGAAAATTGATGAAATCGCTGCATTGTTAGTATGATAGAACGCTAAATCGATAGGGGGACATCTCATGTCCCC
>NZ_JBFUIB010000145.1:0-8405 GCF_056402095.1 Peribacillus sp. P4_C12 | reverse complement strand
CGGTGATCCAAGCGAACGGCCGTGAAATTGTAAACAACCCGCTTAAGCTTGAAAATGGGCATTATTCCATAGATTTCGAAGATTTAGAGGCAAAGATAGATTCAACGGTAAAAATGTTGATTTTGTGTAGTCCTCATAACCCAATCGGAAGGGTATGGAGCAAAGAAGAATTGACGAGATTGGGACAGATTTGTATGAAGCATAACATTCTCGTTGTGGCAGACGAAATTCATTCTGACTTTGTTTATAAGACACATACTCATATTCCTTTTGCCTCTATATCAGAAGAGTTTGCGAATCATTCTCTTACTTGCATTGCGCCAAGCAAAACTTTTAACCTGATGGGTGTACAGACGTCAAGTATCATTATTCCAAATCAGCAACTGCGCGATAGGTATGATCGAGAACTTAATACATTATCCATTGGTTCGCCGAACATATTTGGCGTTGTTGCGTTAGAGGCTGCTTACCGACACGGAGAAGAATGGCTCGATCAGCTCCTTGAATATTTGCAGGAGAATTTGGAGTTCACTCTGAGTTACTTCAGCAAAAACATCCCTCAAATCAAAGTCATCCAGCCGGAAGGCACATACCTTGTATGGCTGGATTGCCGGGAATTAGGGTTTTCGGTTAAAGAAATGGATCAATTTATGTTGCAAGAAGCAAGGGTTGCAATGAATGAGGGGCACATTTTTGGTATGGAAGGTGAAGGGTTTATGCGACTTAATATCGCTTGCCCGCGTTCGATGTTGAAAAATGCTTTGGGTGCCATAGAAAAAGCTGTCTCCTCTTTGTGCAAAGTGTAAGAATTTATTTTATAATAAATTTATTTTATTATTTCATATAGCACAATAGCAGAGGAGGATAATATGGCAGGCTTTACCGGCATGCAGCAGTTTATTCAAGATTACGCTGAGAACACAGCAGGAATCCTTGGTCTGGATATAACCGTGCTTGATGAAAAGGGCGTTCGTATTAGCGGAACTGGTTACTATAAAGATCTCATTGGCAAAACGGCTCCGGAAGGCTCCTTTTTCAGAATGATATTGGAAACAGGGGAGCCTGGAGTGGTTTATGATGTGAAAAAAGATGAGTTGCAGTGTAGGAGTTGTAAATTCGTAAATCAATGCAAAGAACTCGCTACCATCGGGTTTCCTATTGTAAAGCAAGACAAACCAGTTGGCGTCATCGGCATGATTGGTTTTTCCCATGAACAAAAGGAGAAAATGATTATAGAATCAGAGAATCTGATCCAGTTTTTACGCAATGTTAGTACATTGTTAGTCAATAAATTAGCAATGCTGGACCCTGATAAAGAACCGGGTTGCCAAATTCAAGAAGATATCCCGATCCCCCCGAAATCTATTACTTTTGAAAACATTCTTGGTAAAGATTCCGGGCTTCAAGATGTTATTAAAAAAGCAAGACGGATTATAAACAGCCCATCCACTGTCCTGATTAGGGGAGATAGCGGTACGGGGAAGGAATTATTAGCCAAAGCGATTCATTTTGAAAGCAAACGCCGGATGCATTCATTTGTAGCAGTTAATTGCGCTGCCATACCTGAAAGCTTGTTGGAAAGTGAGTTGTTTGGTTATGAGGGCGGATCATTTACCGGCTCAAGTCGGAATGGGAAAATGGGGAAATTCGAATTAGCGCACAACGGAACCATTTTTCTTGATGAAATTGGAGATATGCCGCTTTTCTTGCAGCCAAAGTTATTACGGGTTTTACAAGAAAGAGAGATTGAAAGAATCGGTGGAAAAAAAGCAATCGAGATTAATGTACGGGTGATTGCAGCCACTCACCAAAACCTGGAGGAAATGGTGCGAAACGGCACTTTTCGCGAGGATTTATATTATCGTCTCAATGTCATCCCTCTCCATACCAAACCCTTGCGAGAGCGGCGTGATGATATCGCTTTGTATCTTGAACATTTCATGCATAAACATTGTAAGATCGTGCAAAGGCACCCATTGAGACTGGACCCAATGCTGGAGCGATGGCTTATACGTTATGATTGGCCGGGGAATATACGGCAGTTGGAAAACGCCGTAGAATATATGACAAATATGGCTGAATCAGATATTGTATCCTTCCATGATTTACCTGACTATCTATTTCAACAGGATCATCTCACTGTGGAGAGTAGCGGATTAAGTTTAGAACAAATGATTTCAGAATATGAAAAAGACGTAATCCAGAGCTATTTCTTAGCTGAAAAATATCGGCATGATAAAGAACAAATTGCCCGGGAACTACAGATTAGTTTGTCTACTCTTTATCGCAAGTTGGAAAAATATAAATTATGTTAACTTCATATAAAAAATTTCTATTTTACTCAATTAAGTTACTTGAAATTAAAGAGAGAGTGCTCATATCATTTTTTCCGCCTGAATTTGAGAGGAGTGAGGACAAAAGCAGAAGGTAGAGGTATTTTAAAAATTGACTGAAAGTTCTAGAAATAATCAATAAAGAGATTTTTCTTAAGAACAGCCAGATGAGCCTTGCATACAAATTGTATTTGAACAATGAGCAATTAGGGGGGATATACTATGGGGAAATTAGAAGCAGAGGTAAGTAGCGTACAAGAAAAGAGAACTTCTGAAGCATCCTTACAAAGGAAGCTGAAACCCAGACATTTAACGATGATGGCTATTGGTGGCGCTATTGGAACTGGATTGTTTGTATCCAGTGGATCGACGATTAGCACTGCGGGGCCGGGAGGAGCGCTTGCAGCATACATACTTGTAGGAATCATGGTCTATTTTGTTATGAATAGTTTAGGAGAGCTATCGGCCTTCTTACCGGTCCCGGGGGCCTTTGATATCTATGCCTCAAAGTATATTGATCCTGCGTTAGGCTTTGCGTTAGGTTGGAACTATTGGTATACAACCGCTATAACGGTTCCTGCAGATTTGGTGGCCTCTACTCTTATTATGAAGTATTGGTTTCCGGACTCACCTTCTATCTTGTGGAGCGCACTATTTCTGGGCTTGTTGCTAATCTTAAATGTCTTATCAGTCAAGGCATATGGGGAAAGTGAATACTGGTTTGCCGGCATTAAGGTCATCTCGATCATCGTATTTCTCGTTATTGGGGTTGCCATGATTTTTGGAATTATGGGAGGACATGCGGTTGGGTTCAGTAACTTTACCCATGGAGATGCTCCTTTCAATGGCGGGCTTGTATCTATCTTTAGTGTAGTGCTCATCGCGGGCTTTGCGTTCCAGGGAACTGAGGTTATTGCGACGGCAGCCGGTGAAACCGAAAATCCATCGAAAAATGTACCGAAAGCGATTCGGTCAATCTTCTGGCGAATCCTTATTTTCTACGTGTTGACGATTTTTGTTATCGGTTTGATTATCCCTTATACGGATCCAAACCTGCTTAAATCTGGTGTTCAAAATGTATCTATCAGCCCCTTCACGCTTGTTCTTCAGAGAGCTGGGTTGGCATTTGCCGCTTCCGTCATGAATGCCGTGCTGCTTACATCTGTTTTATCAGCAGCAAATTCAGCAATGTATGCTTCTTCACGTATGCTATGGGCACTGGCGAAAGAAGGAAAGGCACCACGAATCTTTGCTAGGCTTAACAGAAAGGGAATTCCCATGTTGGCCCTTTGTACAACTGCTATTATAGGACTTGCATCTTTTTTGGCTTCCCTTTTTGGAAATGGTTCAGTGTTTATTTGGTTGGTAAATGCTTCAGCCCTTACCGGATTTATCAAATGGTTCGGGATTGCCGTTAGTCATTACCGCTTCCGTAAGGCCTATGTAGCCCAAGGCAGAGATCTAAATGAATTGCCGTTTAAAGCCAAATGGTACCCGTTGGGCCCGGTAATCACGCTGTTATTTTTTGTGGTTTTCATTTTTGGGCAGACTCTTTTTTCTGGACATCAAATTAGCTGGGCAGAAATTATAGCGACGTACATTGGTCTTCCTATTTTCTTGCTTCTCTGGCTTGGTTATAAAATCATTAAGAAAACAAAAATAGTTCCGCTTATGGAGTGTGATTTTGAGCGCAAAGAATAAGAGGTAAGGCTGTAATTGAATGTAAGCGTTTTATTCAAAGGGAAATTAAATTCAATTCCGTATAAATAGGATTACAAAAAAAAAAGAGGTGTTTTATATGTTAAAAGAAACAATCATGACCAAAGAAGCCCCCAAGGCTATCGGTCCTTATTCACAAGCCATTAAAGTAGGAAATGTAGTGTATACTTCAGGGCAGCTTCCAATTTATCCTGAAACTGGAGAAATGCCTGATAATATTGAGGAGCAAACAAGGGTGTCATTGGAGAATCTTAAGAAGGTTGTGGAAGCGGCGGGAGCAAGCTTACAGCAGGTAATAAAAACAACGGTTTTTTTAAGTGATATGAGTCACTTTGCCGCGATGAATCATGTATATGGAGAATTTTTTACAGATAATTATCCAGCTAGAAGTGCGATTGAAGTTGCTCGTTTGCCTAAAGATGCTATGATTGAAATCGAAGCCATTGCTATGATTTAATAATAATAATAATAATAATAATTGAAAAGAGAATGTTAGAATGATATTCTCTTTTCTTTAATTTACATATGGTTAGTCTTAAACAGAGAAATATGGAGGAGATTTAATATGAATTTAGCACAATTCCCTAGACGGCGATATACACCAACCGATACACCTATTGAGAAATTACATCATTTTTCTGAAGTTCTTGGGGGCCCATCCATTTATCTTAAACGAGATGATTTACTGGGTCTGACGGCTGGGGGAAATAAAACAAGAAAACTAGAGTTCCTTGTTGCCGATGCAATGGAAAAAGGTGCGGATACGTTAATTACATGTGGAGGCATTCAATCAAATCATTGCCGCTTAACACTAGCTGCTGCAGTTAAAGAGAAAATGAAGTGCATCCTTGTGTTGGAAGAAGGACTTTCAGAAAGTCCTGAGCCAGATTTTAACGGTAACTATTTTTTATATCATTTATTGGGCGCTGAAGAAATCAAAATTGTGCCTAATGGAGCGGACTTAATGCAAGAAATGCAGAAAGTAGCTAATGAGGTAACGGAGAAAGGGAATCGACCTTACATAATACCAGTCGGGGGATCCAATGTGATTGGTGCAACGGGATATGCTGCTTGCGCTCAGGAAATTTTGGCACAGTCATTTAATCAAGGAATCGATATGAAGTCAGTCGTTTGTGTAAGCGGCAGTGGGGGAATGCATGCTGGTTTGGTGACCGGATTTCATGGAAATCAAAGTGGAATATCGGTAATTGGAATAAACGTAAGCAGAGGAAAAGCTGAACAAGAAGAGAAAGTTTTTCAGCTTGTTAAAGAAACTTCAACACACATCGGCATTCCAAATTCAATCCCTCGTGAGGCTGTTATGTGTTTTGATGAGTATGTCGGACCTGGTTATGCTTTACCTACGCCAGAAATGGTGGAAGCTGTCAAACTCATGGCAAGAACAGAAGGGATTTTATTAGATCCGGTATATACGGGTAAAGCGGCAGCGGGACTCATTGATTTAATACAAAAAGGCACCTTTAAGCCGGATGATAATATACTATTTGTACACTCTGGCGGCGCCTCATCGCTATATGCCAATACTTCTCTCTTTTATTGAAATTTAAAACAAAAAGAAAGATGTGAAAGGTAATATCCGGTTCTGGTGTTAAGATTGCATTTATTGAAAGAAGTCTATATTTATTATAGAGTTTGGTTTTATGCAGCCATTCCAAATAGTTGATTCTTTTTATTAGCAGCTTGCTGATTCAGTTTAAAAGCAGTATTTTATGTTTGAAAAAACTTGTTTAAGCGTTTTAATATTTTAGGTCTTTAATGGACAAGCTATGAGTCATATAAATAAATAGATTTGTAAGTGCATAGAAAAAATGATCAAACTTTTTATAAAGTCTATGTCAGATTTTAATGT
Source organism: Peribacillus sp. P4_C12 (assembly GCF_056402095.1). Taxonomy (NCBI): domain Bacteria; kingdom Bacillati; phylum Bacillota; class Bacilli; order Caryophanales; family Bacillaceae; genus Peribacillus; species Peribacillus sp. P4_C12. The sequence continues at coordinate 2,483 of NZ_JBFUIB010000145.1, read as the reverse complement.
TGATTAGTCAGAAATTAAAAATAGAGTTGATTCTACAATACAGTAGAATCAACTCTATTTCGTTTATTGTGGATTTTGATAATTTATAATTAAGTCTGATTGTTTGTAGATTGAAGTACAGCATTTGGGGGATAACTACAATGTTCGTAATAGCCCCTTTATTTTCGGGATAGTCGTTACTCTCTATAGAATAAGTGTGGGTAGTGGATTTGCAACGATAGGAGTATTAATCATTATATTCCCTATTCTTTTTATAGCTGGGGTAGTTCTTTTTTTGATATGGGATTGATAAAAGAAATTTAAATTATTATTGGTGTAGTTGAAACAAGTATTATTATTAAWGAGAGAAGCTTTTTCTGATGATACTTTCCATATGGTACTAAAACAATTTGTTGATGATTTAGGTGCTATGCCAATTTGGTTTGGGGATAAAAAATTTCAAGAGGATGTGTTAGAGGGATTCAAAAGATATTTTGAGGAAAATTCATATTTTCTCGATTTTTTTACAAATGCTTATTTGGCGGGTTTAGAAGAAGATGGGCTTCGATAACTTAATAATGATTTTTAACGTTACAACAGATATATGCTTATTCAGCTAACGGGTGCATAACTTCAATAAGAAGAAATGCTTTTTTACTACACCAGCTAATAGAGGTTATTTTTTTATTGAATTAAAGGGTGCGAATATTGATAATTAGGAGTAATTGGCAATCCCAGAACAGTTGATACTGTTAAAAACCAACATAAATGAAAATGTTCAAATGAAGATACACTATCTGATGATAAAAAAAAGTTATTTTAAAATACCTCTAAATCACATATGATTTATATGATTTATGAAGATAAGTTTCTATAAACTCAGCCAATCCATCATTTTCGTGGTGTCCTGTAACAAAATCAGCTGCTGCTTTAACCTCTTCGCTAGCGTTCCCCATTGCCACGCCAGTACCGACATGACGAAGCATCTCTATATCATTGGGTCCGTCTCCAATGGCTACGACTTCGCTTGGACTAATTCGAAATGCGTGAAGTAAGTTTTTTATAGCAGACCATTTGGAAACATTAGGAGCAACCATTTCAAACCCGTCATTCCAATTGATGACCTCTGCTTCCTTTTTAAACAAAGCGGATAATTCAGGTCTTGGTGCACCTGTTCGAACACTATATTTAAGAACATCTTGATAATTTGCCTGTCTTAAATCTCCAATATAACGTGGCGGAATTTGCCCAACTTTTGTCCAATAATCGATTTCTTCATTTGTTTCCTTACAATAAAGCCCATTTGCTGTATGGATAATAACATTACAAGAATTTTCAGCGGTCAGCTGGTGGAATCGTTCTTCGTTCAGTCGGACGGTTTTCATTTGCATAGCTCTTCCTGTCTCTGCATCGTGAATAGCGGCACCATTCAAACAGATCATTGGAGTTTGTAATCCAATTTCTTTATGGTAGGGAGCGGTTACTTCATAGTGTCGACCAGTAGCTAGAAAAACCTTGACTCCCTGATTAATGAGCCTATAAATGGCTTCCATATTTCGGCGGGAAATGTTGTTTGAGGCCTTTAGTAGTGTACCATCCATATCAATAAATATTGCACGCACATTCATTTATACTGCCTCCTCATCGTTGGTAAACCAATCATATCATCTGACTATTAAAGTCTTGTAAACTCAGTGTACAGATTTAATAAAGTTTATTGGGAAGTAAGGGACGGTTCTTTGCAAGATAAAAATATTATTCCATTAACGGGTGCTATTGTTGAATAAAACTTAGATTTTTATACAACTTTATTGTTGTATTTTTTAGTGTAGTGAAGTATCTTACATTAAAAATTAAACAACTATATTTTTAACCCCGTCCTAAATTTAGAACGAGGTTATGCTTGTTTAAGCTTTTAAAATTAAATAACTTTATTATCTCTACACACTTGCATACATTACCAATACCTTAAGCGGCACCATCTCCACTTACCGAATCGATCCCAATGGATCACTTTCGGTGGTAAGGCATATTACCAGTACACCGCCAGGTACAGCTCCAGGACTGCCGATGGATGTTGGAGTGAGTAAAGATGGACGGCATTTTTACACCCTTAACGGAAACCAGGGYACAGTCTCCGTATTTACTATTCAAGGTGATGGAAGTCTGGTTAGATTGCAGGTTGCTGCTTGGACTAACTTTCCTTACCTTGGATCGCAAGGATTAGCTATTCTTTGATTTTATTAAGTTCACTATATTTGGTGGAATAAAAAATAAAGGGATTTTTAAAAACAAGGCTGCCGACATAATGGCGGCTTTTGTTATGAGACAACATAATTTTCAGCATGATTGTGAAGCATTGTACTTAAAGTAACGGGGCAGGTTAGTATTCCTGTAGAGCGTTATTTTTCAGCTTTGAAAAAAATAGGGCTCCTCAGTAAGATATGAGTAAGACACCACTCTAACTCAAAACCTTAGGAGGAACCCTAATATGAAGTTTAAAA
>NZ_JBFUIB010000144.1:0-8406 GCF_056402095.1 Peribacillus sp. P4_C12 | reverse complement strand
CTTTTAGTGTATCATCGATGACAGATTCAAGAACGATTCTGGATATGGGGGGAGCCGAAAAACTGTTAGGACGAGGTGACATGCTATTCTTGCCGGCGGGAGCTTCGAAACCGGTTCGGGTCCAAGGTGCCTTTTTATCCGATCATGAAGTAGAGGAAGTCGTCACATATGTTATTTCGCAACAGAAAGCTCAGTATAATGAAGAAATGATTCCGGACGAAATACAAGAGACTTCTAGCGGTGAAGTCGAAGATAGTTTATACGGGGATGCTGTGTCCTTAATTATAGAAATGCAGACGGCATCTGTCTCGATGCTGCAACGTCGTTTCCGGATTGGCTATACCCGTGCTGCCAGATTAATTGATGAAATGGAAGCAAGAGGAATTGTCGGTCCATATGAGGGCAGCAAACCACGAAATGTATTGTTATCTAAAGATGAACAGGATGAAGCTCATTTATCATAGGTAATTAAAAAACCGGGCAGGCGCCCGGTTTTTTTAATTGATCATTGCTTCGTCTAAATGTTTAAAGCAGAAGTCAGAAATCATTGCTTCTTCCTCTTCCTCTAAATCAAAATCGAGTACTTCGTCGTTCCCTTTTTCATAAATATCATATTTAATCAGCTTGCCTACTTGTTCTTCAACAACAAATAGTACCCGGATATATAAACCATTCTCTGAAAAGAGCTCGTCTTCTTCCGGTACTTCAATATCCAAGAAATACTCGAAACGCTCTCCGGATAAAATCCCAAATGGATCATTCAATTTTTCAACGCTGTATTCTGTAATGTTTAACATCATGTGTTCATCCCTTCAAAGAAGATAAATACTATTATACAGGAAAAAAGTATCTTGAAAAGAAAGCTACCGATTTTCATTTTGCATTTATAAAAAAAAAATTTTATCTGATTTAGGAGAATAATCGTACAACTTCTACGGCCTTTACTAGAGTAAAAGGCACAGGTGAGGGTAATTTATCCTAAATTCTTTTATGTTAAATAGTAAAACACTATTTATTTATATCGAAAAAAATGTTATATTATTTTCGATTAGTAGGAATGATTCAACATCAGAGGTCTGATGTCTTAAGAAACTAGCTGGGGGAAACTGTATGTCAATTAAATCAGATAGTCGACATTTATATTTGCAGGTCATTGATTACCTGAAGCAGGATATTGAAGCAGGAGTTTATCAGGAAAATGAAAAATTMCCTTCTGAATTTGATCTTGCTAAAAAACTGGGAGTGAGTAGGGCGACACTTCGAGAAGCGCTGCGGATTTTAGAAGAAGAAAACATTATCATTCGCCGCCATGGAGTTGGAACTTTTGTCAATCCAAAACCTCGGTTTACTTCTGGTATCGAGCAATTAAAAAGTGTCACGAACATGATTGAAGAGGCAGGGATGAAGCCGGGTACGATTTTCTTAAGCTCGACGGCTCAAGAACCTACAGACGAGGATATCCGCAGGTTTTCTTGTTCACCAGATGAACGCATCGTGAGTATTGAACGTGTAAGAACAGCAGATGGCGAGCCGGTTATCTACTGTGTCGACAAAATTCCTGAATCAATTCTTTCAGAAAATTTTGAGCGTAATGATGAGTCTCTTTTTGATATATTGGAAAGAGATGCGAATCGGAAAATTACACATGCCGTAGCAGAAATTGAGCCGATCGGGTATCATGAGAAAGTTTCTCCTATCCTGAAATGTTCGTCAGAAGCCGCATTACTTGTTCTGAAGCAGATGCATCTGGATGATTGGGACCAGCCTATCCTATATTCTGTAAACTACTTTAAAGCCAATATGTTTAGTTTTCATGTTCTTCGGAAGCGAGTTTAGTTCAAAACTCTTACATACGGATGAATGCAAGCGTTTGTTTCGATTCTTAAAAATTGATCAAACGTATGTAAAAAAAAATTTACCGAGATGTGAAAACGCAAACATGAATGACTTTTCAGAACATTCCTGCTGAAAAATTATAAATCTTAGGGGGTAAAAAATTGAAAAAGCGCAAATTAGGTCTAGCTCTTTCACTTGTTCTTGCTGCTGGTACGCTTTTAGGAGCATGTGGTAATTCAGAGAATGATGATAAAGAATCTTCAAATGGAAAAGAAAAGAAGGATAACTTCACAGTAGCTATGGTTACCGATACAGGCGGCGTCGATGATGAATCGTTCAACCAATCAGCTTGGAAGGGAATTCAGGAATTTGGTAAAGAAAATGATTTGGAAAAAGGTAAAGATGGATACAACTATCTTCAATCTAAATCGGATGCTGACTATGCTAAAAACTTGAATACGCTTGTTCGTGAAGATTACAAACTTATCTACGGTATCGGTTTCCTTTTAGCCGAGTCTGTTGGTGAAGTGGCTGACCAACGTCCAGATTCACAATTTGCTATTGTGGATACAGTTGTAGATAAAAAGAATGTAGCCAGCATTAATTTTAAAGAACAGCAAGGATCATTCCTTGTTGGTGTAATTGCCGGTCTACAAACGAAAACAAACAAAGTCGGTTTTATCGGTGGAGTTGAATCTGAATTAATCAAGAAATTCGAAATTGGCTTTAAGGCTGGGGTTTTATCTGTAAATCCGGATGCGAAGGTAGAAGTTAAATATGCCGGAGATTTCAATAAAGCTGACATCGGGAAATCTACTGCAGGATCTATGTATTCTTCAGGTATTGATATCATTTATCATGCTGCTGGCRGAACTGGAAAAGGTGTATTTACTGAGGCAGTCGAGCAAAAACAAAAAGATCCTAAGAGAGAAATTTATGTTATCGGTGTAGACAGTGACCAAGCTAAATTAGGAGCTGTTCCTGGAACGGACGACAACGTTACTTTAACTTCTATGATAAAACGTGTTGATGTTGCAGTTAAAGACCTTTCTACGAAAGCCAAAGAAGGAAACTTCCCAGGTGGAGAAGTTATCGAATACGGTATCAAAGAAAATGGTGTAGGCATTTCTGATACAAAAGATAACGTAACTGAAGAATCTTTAAAAGCGGTTGAAGAATGGACAGAGAAAATTAAATCAGGTGAATTCGTAGTTCCTGGTACGGATAAAGAATTCAAAAAACTTGGTTTATAAGCTGTGATTTTARAGAGAGTAGGGAGGCATAATTGCCCTCTATTCTTTCTTTTCTACATATAGTTCCTTGAGACTGTAAAATATCGAATGAAAAACTATGATAGAATCGTAGTTTTTCATTTGGTTTTTTCAATAAAACCAAATTGGTAAGGATCAGCAATTTTCTAATAAAGAATCATTTACACTCATTTTAGGAGTTGATAATACGTGGAATATGTAATTGAGATGCTGAATATCCGTAAGGAATTCCCAGGCATCGTCGCTAATGATAACGTAACCCTTCAAGTGAAAAAAGGGGAGATTCACGCATTATTAGGTGAAAATGGTGCGGGTAAATCTACATTGATGAATGTTTTATTCGGCCTATACCAGCCAGAGCAGGGAGAAATCCGTGTAAATGGTAAGCCAGTCAAGATTACCAGCCCGAACATTGCCAATGAATTAGGGATTGGGATGGTGCATCAGCATTTTATGCTTGTTGACCCTTTTACAGTAACAGAAAATATAATTTTAGGAAAAGAACCTTCCAAAGGAGGTAAAATCGACTTAAAAGAAGCGAGTGAGGAAGTTAGGAAACTATCAGAACAATATCAGCTTCGTGTCGACCCTTATGCAAAAATTGCAGATATTTCAATAGGGATGCAGCAGCGTGTCGAAATTCTAAAAACGCTATACCGTGGTGCAGAGATACTGATTTTCGATGAGCCAACAGCTGTGTTGACTCCTCAAGAGATTAAGGAACTGATTTTTATAATGAAGGCTTTGATCAAAGAGGGGAAATCAATCATTTTGATTACTCACAAACTTAAGGAAATTATGGAGGTTTGTGATCGGGTAACTGTCATCCGCAAGGGGCAGGGGATTGGAACAGTGAATGTCAATGAAACGAATCCTAACGAATTGGCCAGCTTAATGGTTGGTCGGGAAGTTCTATTTAAAACTGAAAAAACGGCAGCCTCCCCCTCTGATGTTGTTCTTGATGTTAGCGGACTAGAAGTCAAGGATTCACGGGGAGTTTCAGCTGTCCGGAACTTGGAATTAACGGTTCGTGCAGGGGAGATTGTCGGGATTGCCGGTGTAGATGGCAATGGTCAATCGGAATTAATTGAAGCATTAGCAGGCTTAAGGAAGACGACAGCAGGGTCCATAAAATTAAATGGGAAAGAAATTAGGAATCTAAAGCCGCGCAAAATTACTGAATCAGGCGTGGGTCATATTCCAGAAGACAGGCATAAGCATGGCTTGGTTCTCGATTATAGCATTGGAGAAAATATCGTCTTGCAAACATATTATCAAAAGCCCTATTCAAAAGCTGGTATTTTGAATTCAAAGAGAATCTTTGAAAAAGCGCGTTCATTGATTAAAAGTTACGATGTTCGGACTCCAAGTGAATATACGCCAGCTAGGGCCCTTTCTGGCGGGAATCAGCAAAAGGCAATCATAGGAAGGGAAGTTGATAGGAACCCAGATCTATTGATTGCCGCGCAGCCAACTCGCGGACTCGATGTTGGGGCGATTGAATTTATTCATAAACGCCTGATTGAACAGCGTGATGCAGGAAAAGCGGTACTTCTCATTTCATTCGAATTAGAAGAAATCATGAATGTGAGCGATAAAATTGCCGTTATTTATGAAGGAGAAATCGTCGCCATTGTCAATCCTAAAGAAACGACTGAACAGGAGCTTGGTCTTCTTATGGCTGGCAGCAAGCGTATGGAAGCAGGTGGAAAACAAAATGTCTAAGTATTTTTCTAAATTAACAAGTCCAGTGATTGCGGTTATCCTTGGCTTAATTGTTGGGGCGATCATCATGTTAGTAAGTGGCTATGATCCAATTGCAGGGTATAGCTCCATGATTGGTGGAATTGTTGGAGATTCGTATTATGTAGGAGAATCCGTCAGGACAATTATTCCTTATATCCTCGCTGGTTTGGCGGTAGCCTTTGCTTTTCGTACGGGTCTGTTCAATATCGGAGTCGAAGGGCAATTAATTGTTGGTTGGCTGGCCGCAGTATGGGTAGGGATTGCCTTTGATCTTCCAAGAATTATCCATTTGCCATTAGCGATCTTAGCGGGAGCAGCTGCAGGTGCTTTGTGGGCATTTATTCCGGGGTATTTAAAAGCTAAGTTTCGAGTACACGAAGTAATCGTTTCTATTATGCTGAACTATACAGCTTTATATGTAACGAATTATTTAATTCGGAATGTAATGACAGACAAGCTAGATAAAACTGAAAGAATTGCTGATACAGCATCACTACGGTCTCCTTTCTTTGAAAGCATTACGGATTTTTCCCGCATGCATTGGGGAATAGTCGTAGCCATTATTTGTGTAATCATCATGTGGTTCATTCTCGAAAGAACAAAAACGGGATTTGAACTGAAAGCGGTAGGATTCAATCAGCACGCATCAGAGTATGCAGGGATGAGCGTTAATAAAAACATCATTCTTTCCATGGTTATTTCTGGTGCATTTGCAGGCCTTGCTGGTGCCATGGAAGGCTTAGGGACCTTCGGTTATGCTGCGGTCAAAGGTGGATTTACAGGTATGGGCTTTGATGGGATTGCAGTAGCCTTACTAGGAGCGAATACGGCTATTGGAGTAGTTCTTGCTGCTTTATTATTTGGCGGTCTGAAGGCAGGGGCCTTAAATATGCCGCTCGAAACTGGCATACCAAGTGAAATTGTGGATATTGTCATAGCATTAATTATTTTCTTCGTCGCATCCAGTTATTTTATTCGTTGGATTGCCGCTCGATTTAAGAAAGGGGTGAAATAAGTGGATTTTTACCAAGTATTACAAATTATTATTCCATCTATGATTGCTCTAGCTGCTCCACTTATATTCACTTCACTCGGAGGAGTGTTTTCTGAACGAGCAGGTGTCATAAACATTGGTTTAGAAGGATTAATGGTCATTGGTGCCTTTACAGGAATTGTTTTTAACTTAATGTTTGCAGATGTTTTCGGGGAATGGACTCCATGGCTGGCTGTTTTAGCGGCAATGATTGCTGGATTGTTATTCTCAGTTCTTCATGCGGTGGCGTGTATAACTTTTAGAGCTGATCAAACGGTAAGTGGGGTTGCAATCAACTTATTGGCTGTAGGCCTCACTATGTTTTTAGTGAAGCTGATTTATGACAAAGGCCAAACAGATCGAATTACAGAAACATTCCCAAGGATCGATGTTCCTTTATTAAGTGATATTCCATTTATAGGTCCTATCCTTTTTTCAAATGGTTATTATATTGTCTATATAGCTATTTTGATATCTTTTGTCGTATGGTATGTACTTTATAAAACCCCATTTGGTTTAAGGATTCGTGCAGTAGGGGAGCATCCTATGGCTGCTGATACGATGGGGGTCAATGTTACGAAAATCCGCTATGCAGCGGTTCTGCTATCTGGTGCATTTGGTGGAATCGGCGGTGCGATTTATGCTACTATTTTTTCGAATGAATTTAATCATGCGACAATTAATGGTCAAGGATTTATGGCCATTGCCGCTATGATTTTCGGTAAATGGCATCCAATCGGTGCGATGGGGGCAGCGCTATTCTTTGGATTAGCCCAGAGTTTAAGCATTGTAGGATCGAGCCTTCCTTTCTTCAAGGACATCCCATCCGTTTACCTATTAATCGCGCCTTATGTACTAACAATCATAGCATTAACAGGCTTCATTGGCCGCGCAGATGCTCCAAAAGCTTCTGGTCAGCCATATATTAAAGGGAAAAGATAAGTTATTAACCGGTCCGCTTTGTGTGCTGACCGGTTTTTCCTTGTTACAGAGAGGAAAGATTTAAGCAATATGTGGAGTCCTTGTTGAAATAAAAAAAATAGCTGTAACTTGCATGATTTTTCCTTTCGCATGTATATTTTAAGTAGATGTTTAAAAGGTTACCTATCTACAAACAATAAGCTAATAAAGTTGAATTATATATTGAGGAGGATTATTCATGTCTATTGCTTCCGATACAATTACGGAAAAAAGCGGCTACAGGCTTCACGTGGTCCGCACGGATAAATATAAAACGAATACTCTCGTTCTGAAAATGAAAGCACCGTTGACAAAAGAGAACGTTACATATCGTGCATTACTGCCATATGTGCTACAAAGCAATACAAGTAAATATCCTACAACACCCGAGCTTCGATCTTATCTTGATGATCTTTATGGAGCAGGGTTTTATGTCGATGTCGCTAAAAAAGGAGAATACCAAATCCTAAGCTTTACAATCGATATCGTCAATGAAAAATTTCTAAGTGACCCGACGCCGCTTCTTGAAAAGGCTTTTATGTTGTTATCCGAAGTGATATTTCATCCAAAGAAAAATGGTGAAGCCTTTGACCACAAAACGGTCTCTAATGAAATTCGGTCATTAAAACAGCGGATTCAATCAATTTCCGATGATAAAATGCGGTATTCTGCTACACGACTTGTTGAAGAAATGTGCAAAAACGAACCATATGCTCTAGAAGCGAGCGGGAATCTACAAGACTTGGAGACGATTACCCCTGAGTCCCTTTTTACCTATTATAAAAAAGTATTAACTGAGGATGAAATTGATTTATATGTGATCGGAGATATCGATGAAGCAGAAGTTGAAGTCTTAGCTGACAAATATGTCTCCCTCCTTCCAGATCGTGTGCCGGCAAGGCTGCAGAGGGATACAGGTAAAGAAGTAKGTAAGGAAAAAGAAATCATTGAGAATTCTGACGTGAAACAAGGAAAATTGAATATAGGTTATCGAACCCATGTCGCGTATGGTGATTCGGATTATTATGCACTACAGCTATTCAATGGGATTTTTGGTGGCTTTTCACATTCAAAGCTTTTCATCAATGTCCGGGAGAAAGCTAGCCTTGCCTATTACGCAGCCTCCAGGCTCGAAAGTCATAAAGGCCTTCTAATGGTTATGGCAGGTATTGAAAATGCTAACTATAAGCAAGCACTAGATATTATTAATGAACAAATGAATGAAATGAAGCAAGGGAATTTTTCTGAAGAAGAACTGGCACAGACAAAAGCGGTCATTAAAAATCAGCTTCTTGAAACCATTGACGTTTCGAGAGGTCTGGTCGAAATTTTATATCATAATGTGGTTTCCGGCCATGATATCTCACTCGACGAATGGTTTGCAAAAACAGAGCAGACGACAAAGGAAGAAATCGTCGCCGTTGGTCAAAAAATTCAGCTTGATACGATCTATTTCCTAACAGAAGCGGAGGTGCAAGGGTAATGGAGAAAATAGTATTTAGTCAATTGAAAGAAGAGCTTTTCCATGAAAAATTGGAGAATGGCCTTGAAGTATATATT
>NZ_JBFUIB010000143.1:0-8432 GCF_056402095.1 Peribacillus sp. P4_C12 | reverse complement strand
GGGTGATGGATGTTTAGCACCCTTTACGACTCCCGTATTTTTTAGTACGGTAACAATTATTCTTGTGCTTCTGATCAGCGGTTTAGATTTTAATGATTATTCAACAGGTAAAGACATCATTACCTATTTCCTAGGCCCAGCTACCGTTGCCTTGGCCGTACCACTTTATAAAAATAGGACCATAATTGTTAAATACGGAATTCCTGCTATTAGCGGCATGATTTTAGGGCTTACGGTAACATTAATTCTTGCCTTCGTCATCGCCAATGCCTTTTCTCTTCCACAGTTCATTCTTCAAGGATTAGCGGTTAAGTCAATTACAGTACCAATCGCTGTAGAAATCACCGAACTTTATGGAGGTAACCCTAATGTTTCAGCTGCCTTCGTTATTTTGACCGGAGTATTAGGTACGATGATTGCCCCTAGAATGATGGATAAACTTAACATTACTATGCCATTCGCTCGCGGCATTGCTTATGGTACTATTGCTCATGGTCTCGGTACTGCGCAAGCTGCACAGGAAAGTGAATTTACTGGTGCTGTCGCAGGAGCAGCCATGGCTATCGCCGGTATCCTTATTTCCTGCTTCTTTCCTCTAATAGATAATTTTTTATAAAATAAAAGAACCGCAACGTCAAGAGACGTTGCGGTTCTTTTGAAACTGCAAGGCCTATCTCATCATCAATCTCATGACCCATATTATTACAAATACGCATTAAATTGTCGGTTGATTTCTGTTTTCTACATGAATAAAAATTCAGACAAAAGAAGGGTCTTCCTACTAAATTTTTGCTCTGATGAAAATCAACAGGTTTAATATGATTGTATTAGTGCGATACCCTAAAAGTCCTGCAACAGAGCAACTTGTGAAAACGTTGTGTATATAGAGAAAATAATGTTTATTTTTTTATCCCTGTTTTTTTATGCTGAACTTAGTTATTAGGCAGTTTTTCATTTTTAAACGGATTGTATTCGAGAGTACCAGCATTGGCAAGGTTAACATTTATGTTAATTTGTTCGAAAGAATTTGCATGCAAATAATCCTTCGGTTCGTTAATATTGTTGTTCTTCCAAAATCGCAAGTCTTTTCGGTACAATTTTTGGCCAAGACCAAGTGGATCTCCATTGCGTTTTAAGCCAATTTCAAAGGTTTGTTCAATGTCTTTTTTTATATAATCTTGAACAAATTTTTCAAGGTTTTTCAAGCTATCGTTTGTTGATAATTCTAAAATACTCCCCTTGATGTCAACATCTAAGGTGAATTTAGCTTCATTATTCTTCACAATCGGTTTAATTTTTACATGAGGGTGAGTTAACGAAATATAAGTTGTACCATTCGCTTTTGTGAATTCGATTGGTGTTCTATTCGTTTTCTTTGTAATCCAGCGCGATCCCTTCAAGTCTTCAACTGAATACCAATTCATGGATTTTTTATAATAAATTACATAAGCCCCGTCAATTGTAAAGGTCTTCCGCTTTTTTTTATCTTCAGTCCAATCATTTCCACTCCATGAAATAGTTGGGAGTGTTGTTGTGATAGATACATCCCTGTAAGTGGAAATAAAGGTTCTCAATGTAATCGGTTCAATATAGGAAAGGTTTTCATAGATAGGTTTTGGAAAATGCAACTCAGAGTATAAAGGGGTTAAATTGAAAAACCCTTTTATAGAAAACAATTCATCCAAAGGTTTTTTTGTCGCAAAAATATTACTTGAATACCTGATTAAATTAAATCTGAAGGCGGCATCCACTATATCATTAATATTATGCTCTATTGCTTTATCTGTGAGCACAAATGTTGAAACTTGTCCAAGATATAATCGCTGTTGAGCTGTTTGATATAAGTGATTAATGGCTTCTGATATGGATTTCCCACTATGTTTGCCTATATAAACTTTTGTTGGTTCCGAACTTTTAGCTTCAGTTTTGGCAACAGCAGACAAATCAACAAGTTGCACATACACAACATACTTACCGTCTTCATAATCTACTCCTAAAGCAGTTACATAATGGATATCCTGAATGTCTTTATAATCCCAGCAACCTGTTAAAATGAACAAGACCGAAAAGATAAGGAAAAGCTTCGACAAACGTCGTGTCATTGTTACTCCCCCTTTTGCGTGCGATCAAGAGCACCTTCATTTTTTTTCTTTGAATACCACGGTCTTTTGAAAATAGCATCTGTAAGTTTTCGGAAATCAGGCGGTGAAAATTCATTCATATATGGAACTCCAAATGACTCAAGACAAGAGACCCAACAAGTAACAATTAAGAAACCAACAAGAAGACCATAGATGCCTAGGACAGAACCTAATATTAAGATAAATAAACGAAGCACAGAGACAGTCCCCGTTAAAGATTGATTAACTAATGTATAAGATGCGACTGATGTGACCGAAGCGATAACAAGCATCGTTGGGGACGTCAAACCGGCACGGATAGCTGCATCACCGACAATTAAACCACCTACAACCGCCACAGTTTGACCAACTGCTTGTGGCAGCCTTACTCCAGATTCTCGAAATAGCTCAAATAAACCGAGCATAAGGAACATTTCAATGGCAACAGAAACAGGTAGGCCCAACCTTGAGATGCTGACTGTTGCAAGTAAAGGAAAAGGCATCTGGTCAATGTTATATGCTGATAAAGCTACCCAAAACCCTGGAAGTAAAATAGAAAAAATCAAACCAAATACACGAAGAAACCGTTCAAAAGAAACGAATAGAAAAGGAAGACTCGAATCTTCAGCTGCTTTAATCTGAAGCAATAAAGTGGTCGGGGCTATGATAACAGTAGGTGCACCGTTCATAAGTACTATAAACCTGCCTTGGGTTAATGATCCGACACAAAAATCGGGTCTGCTTGTATAATGAGTCAAAGGAAATAATTTGAATTTCCCTTTAGAGATGAGTTCCTCAAGCTGATGGCTACTAATTAACACATCAACATCTAGAGTATTCAGTCTTTCACGGACGAGCCTAACAAGTTCGGGATTGATGATGTCATCTATATACATCAGTGCTACTGTAGTTTGACTGCGCTTTCCAATAATAAACTCTTCGTAAGAGAGGGAACCTGTTCTCAGCCGTTTACGAATGAGAGCAACGTTTGTCGAAAGGTCTTCAACAAATCCATCACGTGGCCCACGAAGGGATACTTCAAATGAAGATTCCTCTGGCTTCCGGTTGGGAACATCAGGCAAAGGTAATGAAAATAGCTGTTGTGATTGTTGAAAGAAAATTAACACTTCGCCGCTAAAAATCCGTCTATTTATATCGTCGTTGTCAATTGGACTGCAAGAAATTTCTGTCAATGCTAATGAAGGATGAAATGCTGTTATCATATTTCGAATATTATCTTTCTTATCTAACATTGATTTGAGGTTTCGTAATACATTGCCATTCAACTCAAGAGTATCTACCATTCCAGGATAAAAAAATAAAGTGATTTTAGCTGTTTCATCATTTTCACCTAATATCACCTTAAATGATACATCCGGACTATTACTGAAAAGCTGCCGGAAGAACTCTTCGTTATAAAATGACTGTTCAATTTGTTTATTTTTGAATAGTTTCATCAGAAACATCCTTCCGTTTAGGTTGTATAACTGCGGTAACTGTAAACAAAAGAATTAGGGTTACAAGGAAAAAGAACGTTCCTTGAAAATAATAGTTCTTTAAAAAATCATAAAAAATGATATTACTAAGAGGAATAATAGTGATGATAACCATCATAATGGCAAGACTCATGAGTATCCCCTTTTTAATGAGCGGTGATTTGACTCTTAATAAATCAGGAATTAAAAACATAGCTATAGAAATTCGAATAAATGCGCCTGAAAGCCATTGATATATGGAAAAGAAGTCAGTATGAGCAATATATTTTCCAATTGTCAACAGTCGCCATTGTTCATAAGCCGGATAGCGCATTTCATTAGACAGGACGGGTCCAAACTCAACAATGGCACCAGTAAGCGGCCCGAGAATTAATATAGTTACAATAACCATCATTCCAATAACTGTTTTCAGCTTAATGGAATCCCCATTAGATAGGTGATGCTGGAACAATATCATGATAATCAACTCCAAATATCCATTTGCTATGTAGTACATTGACTTAATGCCATGAAAATAGCCTTGTTCGAATAGAGGAAATAAAAAATCATAATTTTTTTCGGGAATATTACCAGTGGCTACAAAGATACCAAGGATAATGACAAAAGGTAATAAAATAGCTGAATTAATAGCAATTGATCTAAGATTCGAGTAAGAAAGTGCAGCACATATCAACGCAAAAGGAATAATAATGGCAAATGGTGGTGTTTGATTTAAAGAAGTTGTATTGATCCAGTCAACCATATCTTTAGCTGTCGTCAAGATGATCATAATCAAATAAATTACGAGGAAAAAGAAAATCAGCTTGGTAAATCGTTTACCAATCCGATTTTCCAGCCAGGGAAAGAGATGTTCTGTTTTTTTCTTTTTTAATATCCAATATAAAAGGAACCCCCAAGCTATTGATAAAAGTCCTGTAAGAGCGGCAAATAACCAAGCATCTCTTCCCGCTACCTCTAGTACGAGAGGAATAATCATAACGTGATTCAGCAATCCTACTGAAAGGACAAGAATATTTAGTGAGGATTTGGAATTAATCTTTGTCATGTTTTAAACTCCGAACTTAAAGTATTTGAACCCGCAAACTGCTGTTTACTGTTTATTATTGAGGTTTATCTTTTGCTGAATATAGGGTTTATATCCAAGGATTATTTTTCATACAAAAAAGAAGCCGATCCTCTAGTTAGAAATTCCCAAAAAGAGTCGGCTTCTTTATTATTTATTCTAGTTTCGTACTATTCTTCTATTATAGACTTTTCACAAATTTTTTTAGGTTTACTAATCTCCTCACAAAAAGTTAACAATGTTTAGAAAAAATAACCACAACGTACTAGCAGTTACGGTTCTTTTATGGTTTCTCTTTTTGCAAGTCTTCGTATAAACGTCTCAAAATATGGGTTTTATAAAGCTCCAGCTTTCTTCGCTCAATTGGATGGTATCTTATTTCTGCATCTTTTAATTGTTTAACGAACCATCCTTTGGAATATTTATAAGCCATTCTACCCCCTCCTCTGTTCGAAAAAGATATGCTTTGAAGAGGGAATTGATACTTATTTTTTTGCTGTCATTACATCAATTAATAATTCATACATTTCAGCCGCCGTTTTGAATGGGCGCTTTTGACGCATTTTCGCTTGATACTCATCTGATTTATTCACTAAATCAGCTAATGTGCTATTAAAGATTTGATCATTTAAATCTTCTTCTTGAATGACTTTACAAAAACCTTGTTTTTCAAAGCTTGAAGCATTTAAAATTTGATCCCCACGAGATGCATTGGCACTTAGTGGAATGAGCAACATTGGCTTTTGCAGACCAAGGAATTCAAAGATTGAATTTGAACCAGCCCTTGAAACAACTACATCAGCCGCTGCTAAAAGGTCAAATAATTCTTCGTGGACATATTCAAAAGGAGCATACCCTCTTTGTTTCAATTCCGCTTGGACATTCCCTTTTCCACAAATATGAATAATCTGGTAGTCATTTAATAATGCTTCAAGGTTTTCAGTAATCAATTTATTGATTTTTACAGCTCCAAGGCTGCCACCCATCACGAGTAACACTGGCTTGTTGTTCGTAAAACCACAAAATGCTTTTCCACTCGAAGCGTTTCCAGAAAAAATCCCATCCCGTAATACTGCTCCAAGATACATGGCCTTCTCTTTTGGCAAGTCCTTTTCTGTCTCCTGGAACGTGGTGAAAATTTTCGATGCAAGCGGCATTGCAATTTTATTAGCTAGGCCAGGTGTATAGTCCGATTCATGTATGGCAATCGGGATTTTCAGCATCCTTCCCGCCAATACGACTGGTACGGATACGAACCCGCCTTTTGAAAATATGAAATCAGGCTTTGTCTTTTTTAAAATTTTTCGTGCATCAAAAATCCCTTTAATGACTCGGAAAGGATCTTTTAGGTTCTCCGCTGATAGGTATCGTCTGAATTTACCAACTGAAATCGTTTCATAACGGATTTCAGGAAATTCCTTTTCGATAATATTTTTTTCTATACCTTTTTTTGAACCAATATAAGTAATATCCCAATCATGCTCTAAAAATTCCGGGATAATGGCTGCATTAACAGACACGTGGCCGGCTGAGCCGCCTCCGGTAAACACTATTTTCTTAGTCAATATTTCCACCTTCCAAACTTAAAAAATCACTTTGCATCCATATTACCATATATCCCTAACATTAATAACTTGAAAAAGTATTCAGTGAACCGTAATGTAACGTAATAAATGTAATTATCGAATAATTTTCCTTTTTCATTATGAATATATTATAATCTTAGTATTCTACAATACTACAAGATACATTGGAGGAGTAATACATTGCAAGAAGTTTCTCAATCTCTCCATCAATTTGATGGAATAGAGGCATGGACCAAACTAGGAATTTCAATAGGTATTTTTCTAATCGTCCTTTTGCTTCGGAAAGTATTTACCACCTATATATTCAAGTTCTTTCTACGAGTTGCAAAAAAACGCAAAGTTGAATTTGCAGCCAACTTAATGCTTGCCTTAGAACAGCCGATGAGATGGCTTATCGTTTTGCTCGGTGTGATTCTATCGTTGTATTATTTTCCGATTGACATACCTTCGGATGAATTAAAATCGAAGATATACCGTTCATTTTTTGCTTTCTTATTCTTTTGGACGATGATCAATATCAGTTCGATCTTAACCATCCTTTTTCCGAAATTGGTCAGTAAATTCGGTCTTGAGGTAGATCTAATTGTCATGCCATTCTTTACAAAAATCATTAAAATAATCATCATGGCTTTGGGCTTCTCTATCATTGCGGAAGAGTGGGGATTTAACGTCAATGGATTTGTTGCCGGACTTGGCTTAGGAGGATTAGCCTTTGCACTTGCCGCTAAGGATACCGTTAGCAATTTCTTTGGAGGAATTGTCATCGTTACAGAAAAACCCTTTACCATTGGTGATTGGATCAAAACACCAAGCGTGGAAGGAACCATTGAAGATATCACATTTCGAAGTACCAAAGTACGGACTTTTGCCCAAGCTTTAGTTACGGTCCCGAATGCTACCCTTTCGAATGAACCTATCATCAACTGGTCAAAAATGGGTAAAAGACAGATTGCTTTTCATCTAGGTATAAATTTCACAACACCAAAAGATAAGTTGGAAAACGTCATTAAGAGAATAGAAAATATGCTCATTGAACACCCAGAAATACATCCAGAAACGATTCTTGTGAAATTTGACGAGTTTAGTCATTCCGGTTTTAATCTCTACCTTTATTTCTTCTCAAATGCAACAGACTTTGGGGGATATCTATCAATCAAAGAAGATGTTAACTTTAATATAATGGAGATACTTGAAAAAGAAGACGTTCAAATCGCCATCCCTTCACAAGCATTCATCCTTCAAAAAGACTCAACCGCGGACATGAATGAATTTGAATCCATGCGCGACTGACAAAAAGACTTGCCGTTTTTACGGTAAGTCTTTTTTAGTATCAAATAAAAACTTAAACCATCACAAGCTTATGTGATATAATTCTTTCATTGTGTGGAAAATTTCAAATATTGATATTGAGGTACATCGATGAATCAGACTTATACAAAATCACAAAAGATCCGCCTATTATTTTATATATTAATCCCCATTCTGATCACTCAAATTGGCCTTTATGCCATGACATTTTTTGATGTGATGATGTCTGGACAGTACAGTACGGAGGACGTTGCTGGCGTTTCAATCGGCAGTTCACTTTGGACACCTGTTTATACGGGGTTGAGCGGGATTTTGATTGCCTTAACGCCGGTGGTCTCACAGCTCGTCGGTTCCAAGCAGTCGAAATCCGTTTCCTATTCAGTAATGCAGGCAGTTTATTTAGCCGTCACTTTAGCTTTAGTCATTTTAATCATTGGAGCGTTTGCATTAAACCCCATATTAAATGCCATGAATCTTGAAGATACTGTCCACCGGGTAGCCCATGACTATTTGATCGCTCTTTCAGTCGGGATTATTCCCCTATTCGTTTATAATGCGTTGAGAGCCTTCATTGATGCGCTTGGCCAAACTAGAATTTCTATGATAATAACCTTATGTGCACTGCCAATTAACGTCAYATTTAATTACCTGTTAATATACGGAAAGTTTGGATTCCCCGAACTTGGCGGCGTTGGTTCAGGGTATGCAACAGCAATTACCTATTGGTTAATTGCCCTGGTTGCCATCCTTGTTGTGGTGAAAATCAGCCCATTTTCGACCTATAAAGTTTTCCGTGAGTTTTTCCGGATTTCTTGGAAAGAGTGGCGTGCACTATTAATAATTGGGGTGCCTATCGGGC
>NZ_JBFUIB010000142.1:0-8552 GCF_056402095.1 Peribacillus sp. P4_C12 | reverse complement strand
CAGGATGCTGATGGGGGCAGGAGACGAAATCGTTAAACAATTCGATTTAAGTTCTCTCCGCCATGTCTTAAGTGTCGGTGAACCGTTGAATCCGGAGGTGGTCCGCTGGGGGATGAAAGTATTCAATCACCGCATCCATGACACATGGTGGATGACGGAAACAGGTGCTCAACTCATCTGTAATTATCCTTGCCTGGAAATCAAACCGGGTTCGATGGGGAAACCGATCCCAGGTGTGGAAGCGGCAATAGTGGATAATCAAGGTAAAGAGCTTCCTCCGCACAGAATGGGGAACCTTGCTATTAAAAAAGGCTGGCCTTCAATGATGAAGACTGTCTGGAATAATGAGTCAAAATATGAATCTTACTTTATGCCAGGCGATTGGTATGTTTCTGGGGATTCCGCTTATATGGATGAAGAAGGATATTTCTGGTTCCAAGGCCGCGTAGATGATGTCATCATGACAGCCGGGGAAAGAGTAGGTCCTTTCGAAGTGGAAAGCAAGTTGGTTGAGCATCCAGCCGTTGCTGAAGCAGGGGTTATCGGGAAGCCAGATCCAGTCCGGGGAGAAATTATTAAAGCGTTTATTGCCCTTCGTGACGGATACGAAGCCAACGATGAATTGATTGAAGAAATTCGTCAATTTGTTAAGCTAGGTCTCGCAGCACATGCCGCACCACGTGAAATTGAATTCCGAGATAAACTTCCGAAAACACGAAGCGGTAAAATCATGCGCCGGGTCTTGAAAGCTTGGGAACTTGATCTTCCAACTGGCGATTTATCATCAATGGAAGATTGAAAAGCCGGGTTATTTGGAATCAAGAATAGTAGAAAAAGGCATCCATGTTCATTGGCATGGATGCCTTTTTCATGTGTCTCAAGTTTAAGGGTCCTATGCTAATCAAGTTAAATAATAGCATAGGAAATAATAAATCTATAAAAAAACAGGCTGTCGGGTCGTTTCCCCGCAGCCTGCTAAGTTACTTCAAGAAGCGTGTTATTCTTCTTCCTCTTCTTCAGCTTTATCTGTGTCTTTGTTTTGGTCTGTATTTTGGTCTGTTTCTTTGTCTATATTTGTATCTTTGCCTGTATCTTCTTTATCTGTGTTGGTTGTATCTTTGTCTTTTTCTGCAGTAACGTTCTCTTCTTTTGAGTCTGGTTTTTTCTCTTCGGTATCTATTTTTTCATTTGCGATATTATCTTTATTCTTAGTGGAATCTTTTGAATTGTTGTCTTTATCTTTATCTTTATCTTCCGCTTTTGCACTTGTCTTTTTAGCGCCGATTTCAACATGTTGCGAAGGTGCTGATTCTTTACCGACTATGTCTACAGCTGTTACGTAATAAGATCCACCCGATCCGGCAGTGTAAACAAGATTACCCCCAGAATTGATGCTCGCCACTTTTCTACCATTTTTGTAGACGCGATAGCCGACGACATCTCCTTCAGGGTGAAGCCCCCATGAAATCTTATTGTTACTTACAGTGATAGAAAGTGCATTAGGCGCTTTTCCATTATCATTAAGTGTCGCCTTCGTCCCGACGACAGTGCCCCATTTTTCTCCTCCGGGAATTAAGGATCCGGGATCATCCACATATTTCAATCCGATATCTTCAAAGGACGCAGGGTTCAGCATGAACCCGCCGCTTGTGAATTCGCTCGGTGTTTGTGGAAGAGCCGCGTATCGTTTGCTGCCGACTGATACATATTGTCCATCTATGAAACTATTATCTGCTCTAGATGGGGCATATTTGGCGATGAATAAATCAGACTTGACAAGTCCAGCCTTTTGACATGAATTTGAAGGCAGAAGGCCTGAAACGCCACAGAAGGAACGACTGACAATTCCGCCGGGCATCTCAAACCGCTTATCAGGGTCGACGAGTTTTGAATCGACTTTGTATGCGGCATTTATCAAATCTGCCCAATAATAGATATTACGTTTATTATATTCAAGACCATTATAGGTTCCTTTTAAAGACTTCGGTGTGTCATAACCCATCCATGTACCGAACGTTACATTTGGATTAGTGGCGACAAACCAAGCATCCCAATAGTTTTGTCCAGTCCCGGTTTTACCTGCCCAGTCACTGGAGAAAGCAAGTCGGTTCCTGACCGAAGCCGCCGTACCGCTGTTTACGACATCCCGCATCATATCAAGCGTTAAATAAGCTGTTTGCGGTGAAAATACTTTTACTGGTTTTGCTTTGTGTTCATAGATGACCTCATCATCTTTTGATACGATTTTGTCAATCATATAAGCATCAACGAATTCCCCTGAATTGGCAAATGTGCCAAACGCATTGACATTTTCTTCAACAGTTACACCTTTGTCCAAGGCACCTAATGACATGGCACGATTTGAGTAATCCCCTTTTGTTAAAGATGTAAAGCCCATTTTTTCCAAATAGGAAACCGGATTTTGGTTGATGATTTTCATGTAAAATAGGGCAGCTGGAATATTATACGAATTCTTTAACGCTTCCCGAGCTGTCGTTAAGCCGGTGAGGCTTCCACCGCCATAGTTTCCCGGCCGCCACGGCGTATTGCCTGGAATGGTAATGGGTACGTTGGCTGTCACACTCCCAGGTGAAATCTTTCCTAGCTCAATGCCTGGACCGTATACCAATAGCGGTTTCATCGTTGATCCATTTGACCGTAGTGATGATGTTGCATGGTTTGTTTGTTCCCGTTTAAAGTCACGTCCACCGACAAAACTGATGACTTTCCCTGTTTTATTTTCAATAAGGATAGCTCCCGCCTCAACGGGCTCTTTTACAGTTTTCATTTCTTTCGTATCTGGATCGATGACCTGTTCGGTTTTATCATATCCGAAATTTGGATAGTTTTTAGTTACTTCTTGCATCTTGTCATAGATCTTTTTATTGATTGTCGTATAAATTTTATAGCCGTTTTGACGAAGTTTACGATCAGCTAGTGCTAAATATTGCTTTTTTAAATCATCGTTCTCTAAATCTTTTTCTTCATATCCATCTTCTTTTGCTAAGCTAAGTGACAAAATTTCAATGGAGCGTTTTTCTATTTCATAGGTGAGCCATGGATATTTCTCAGATGGCAACGCCTTTTTACCGATAAAGTCTTTTGTTATGTCGTATGCGATTGCTTTATCATATTGTTCTTTTGTTATGTATTCATTGCTATACATTCGTTTTAATACGGTTTTCATCCGGTTAATTCCGGGTTCTAGATTATCTTTAAGTTTCCCTTGCTGGGTATATGGAGTATACCCAAAAGGACTTTGCGGTAATCCTGCAATAAAGGCAGATTGGGGTAAAGATAGATCTTTAGCTTCCACTCCGAAAATACCTTCGGCAGCCGACTGGACACCAGCAATATTCTGTCCGGAAGAGTTTCGTCCCAAAGTAGAGACGTTTAGGTAGGTTTCTAAAATCTCTTCTTTTTCAAAGAACTTCTCGACCCGGAGCGCAAGTAAAATTTCTTTTGCTTTCCGTTCAAATGATACTTCGTTCGTTAAGACTTGGTTTTTTATGAGCTGTTGTGTTAAAGTACTTCCACCTGATTGAACGGATGCATTCGAAAATTCCTGATAAATTGCACGCAGGATAGCCTTCGGAACAACTCCGTTATGTTCATAAAAATACTCATCTTCTGTAGCGATGACTGCATTTTTAAGATGGTCGGAAACTTTATCGATGGATACTTCTTCACGATCAAGGTCACTTTTGAGCTTGCCCAAGTATACTTTATCCGAAAAGTATACCTCAGAGGTCTCTTCATAATTGTAAATGTCCTTTTTTAAATCATCCTTTGAGCGTACCGGCTCATTATTGACGAGGGCAGCGAAATAGCCGGCTCCAACGCCGCCGGCGAATGAGAATCCTAGAACCCCAACAATAATGAGGATCAACGTTAGGTTCCAAATGACTTGGTATGTAACCCTTGCATTTTTTTTTGTTTTTTCATTTTGAAAAAAACGGGTTAGCTGTTTCCATGCTGTTTGAAATCTATCTTTTTGATTATTATTCATGTATCATACCCCCTGAAATCACATATATTATAGCATATAACACGGAAGGGAAAGGCGAACTTTCATATTTTTCTAGAATCTGTAAGGGTGATGTTGACAATGAATGTTATGTATGATAAAAACTTATTAACAATAAAATTTATTAAAAAAGCGCGATGATAGGACCCAGTAGTCAAACTATCCCTGTTTTAGAGAGCCGGTGGTCAGTGGAAATCGGTACATATAGTGAGATGAATTACTTCCTTGAGCATTTGCTGTGAAATGATTAGTAGCAGGAAACGGTTGACGACCGTTATTCGTCTCGAGCGGAGGACGCTTTATGTCCTCAAGTTGGGTGGTACCGCGAATTTATTCGTCCCTTCATATTTATATGAAGGGGCGTTTTTGTATGCTTTTTGCGGGATATTTTCGGATTTGAAGGAGGAATTATAAAATGGAATTGCTAAAGGAACTCGAGTGGAGAGGGATTATTTATCAACAAACGGATGAAGAGGGTTTTAAGGACCTTTTAGAAAAAGAAAAAATTTCTTTATACTGTGGGGTAGATCCAACCGCGGATAGTATGCACATCGGACATTTATTGCCATTCTTAACAATGCGCCGTTTCCAACAGCACGGTCATCGTCCCCTTGTACTTGTAGGAGGGGCGACTGGACTTATCGGTGACCCAAGCGGTAAAAAAGAAGAACGCCAGCTGCAAACGTTGGAAAAAGTACTTTATAATGCCGACTGTATTAAAGGGCAGCTATCCCAAATCTTTGAATTTGAAGGTGAAAATGGCGCAGTTATGGTCAATAACTATGACTGGATAGGTAAAATCGACATGGTTACGTTCTTGCGTGATTACGGGAAATACATCGGCATTAACTACATGTTGGCAAAAGACACGGTTGCTTCCCGTTTGGAAACAGGGATTTCTTTTACGGAATTCGCGTATACAATTTTACAAGGGATCGATTTTGGTCATTTATACGATAATCATGACTGTAAGTTGCAAATTGGCGGAAGTGATCAGTGGGGCAATATTACGACCGGTCTTGAAATGATTCGTAAATCGCATGACGAGGAAGCAAAAGCGTTCGGCATGACGATTCCGCTCGTGACGAAAGCGGACGGAACGAAATTCGGTAAAACGGAAGGCGGAGCAATCTGGCTTGATCCGGAAAAAACGACTCCTTATGAATTTTACCAATTCTGGATTAATACAGCGGATGCTGATGTCGTGAAATACTTGAAATTCTTCACATTCCTATCACGTGAAGTAATTGAAGAGTTAGAGCAATCCGTGCAGACTGAACCGCATTTACGTAAAGCGCAAAAAGCTTTAGGGGAAGAAATGACACGTTTGATTCACGGGCAGGAAGCTCTTGACCAAGCAATCAAAATCTCTGCAGCTCTATTCAGCGGTGAGGTGAAAAATTTAAGTGCGGCCGAAATTAAATTGGGCTTTAAAGATGTTCCGACCTTTGAACGTGAAAGTAAGGAAGATATCAGCTTAGTTGATTTTATTGTTGAAGCGAAGATTTCTCCATCCAAGCGACAAGCTCGTGAAGATATTCAGAATGGTGCAATCTCCATCAATGGAGAGAAAGTGACTGATCTGCAATATGTCGTGGCTGAAGAGGTTAAGATTGAAGGAGAGTTCATCCTTGTTCGTCGCGGTAAGAAGAAATATACATTAGTGAAATGAGAATACAAGGCCCTGCTGAATCTCAGCCGGGCCTTGTTTTGTCTGGAAGTTGAGTTCTGTGCACAAAAAAACCCCATCCAAGGATGAGGTTTTTTTGTGAAGTTATTAACGAGAGTAGAACTCAACGATAAGAGCTTCGTTAATTTCAGCAGGCAATTCAGAACGTTCTGGTAAACGAGTGAAAGTACCTTCTAATTTCTCAGCATCAAAAGTAAGGAAGTCAGGTACGAAGTTAGTTGCTTCAACTGATTCTTTAATGATTGAGAAGTTACGTGATTTTTCACGAACTGAGATTGTTTGTCCAAGAGACACTTTGTAAGAAGGGATGTCTACGCGACTTCCGTCTACAGTGATGTGACCGTGGTTAACAAGTTGACGTGCTTGACGACGTGTGCGAGCTAAACCAAGACGGTAAACTAGGTTGTCAAGACGTGATTCAAGAAGAACCATGAAGTTTTCACCATGAACACCTTTAAGTTTGCCAGCGCGGTCGAACATTGTGCGGAATTGACGTTCAGTGATTCCGTACATGTGACGAAGTTTTTGTTTCTCTTGTAGTTGAATTCCATATTCAGAAATTTTTCTACGTTGGTTAGGACCATGTTGTCCTGGAGCATAAGGACGTTTTTCTAATTCTTTACCAGTACCTGTTAGGGAAATTCCTAAACGACGGGATAGTTTCCAGCTTGGGCCAGTATAACGAGCCATAGGATGACTCCTCCTTTAAATGTTTTTATTTTGGTAAAATAAAAACCGTGTGAATAAACGGTTATGACCATTTTGTTTTCATGTACCTTCGCCCTAGCAGCAGAGAGTTACGAGATACACCTCTGTATGGAGGAACAAAATGAGAACATAAAAGCTGTCACATAGGCTGCAATATTTTACACAAGGAGTATTGTATAATATTCTGCTCAATGAGTCAAGGACAGTTAGCTTTTCATTAAAAGGGAGTTTAAAGATAATCCGAGGGATAAAATTACAATTACATAAAAAAGCACTATTTTTGGGAGAGTTTTTCCGATGAAAGCGTTATAATAAGTAAAAAGTATGAATTTTAATAAATAGTTTCCTGGGAACTATTACTATAAGTTTCGATTAAATCTAGTTTTTTGCTTCGTTTTAAAGTGGGAGTATTATGAAACCTTAAAAGGTTCTTTAAAAAATAGGCTGTAATATAGGGATGATAGAGATGAAGATTAAAACAGCTCGGTTGATTAATGAATTAAGAGTACTTTTCTTTAAACACATACAGAATATGCAGGGTGAACTCCATTACGAAACATTCTTGGAGACTTTTTTATTTGAGACGAAAGACCTGTTAGGTATGGAAGAGGTAATGTTCTTTAAATTTGACGAGTGGAAACAGCAATTTTATAAAGAAACCTCTACCGGATGTTTTCACGATTATAACATGCAGGTTCCTGTACAAGAGTATATAGAAATAATCTTGAAAGAACAGAAAGATGATAGAGATGTAACAGTAAGTATGCAGCAGGAAGTAAAGGATTTCCAGACTGTTATACCACTTTGGGATAATGGTAAGGTCATTGGATTAACGGCCTTCAAAGAACGGAAAAATGGCTCCCTTACAAGCCTTACTCCGGAAGAAGGGGCTGCTTTTTCTAAAGAATTCACCACAATCTTGAAAGCTGCGTTATCAATTTCTAAGATATCAGATGAGGAAAGACGATATAAACAACTCTTCAAGGTCACAGAAAAATTTCATTCTTCAATGAACATGGACGCGGTCTTAGGGGAAATTATCTCGACGTTGCACACTGTTTACCCAACCTTTGATTATTACCTGCTGCTCTCCCATGATAATGACAGCCATGAAAACCTGCCAATCAAGGACCTCGAATATGATAGTGAGAATGTGGCTGCACTAAAGGCTTATGTAAACGGTAGCATACAATTTGAGGATCACTCATCTGAAAATCACTCTATTTTATATGCTCCTTTAAAAGGTAAACAAGGGGTCTATGGCGTTCTTCAGGTTATTGCGCCTAATACACTCGTGTTCCCTGAAAATGAAATTGAGTTTATTTCATTGTTGGCTAATACTGCTGGAAGTGCCTTGGAGAATGCCCAACTGTATCAACAATCAAAACGACTTGTTTCAGATTTACAGCTTATAAATGAGACATCACAGCATTTAAATTCCAATCTGCGCTTGAGTGAAACCATGGAATATATGAAGCAGCAAATTATAAAGTCCTTTCATGCTGATCAGACAGGATTTATTCTGCTCCATCCGGGTGACAAAGTGAGTTTATTGACAGGAAGCTCTGAGTTTTTTGATTCAGAGGAGGCGAGTATGTATATAACTTTCCTGAAAGGTAAGATTGATGTTGATAAGGAATCACTGTTTATCGGGGATTTAAGTATTCATTGTCCGAATGAGAATGTTAAATATCATTCCCTAATGGCAGTTCCAATGATGGAAAGTAATGATGTTAAGGGATTCGCTGTTATTCTGCATAAGGGAGCCTATTTCTTCTCATTTGAAATGTTTAAGTTGTTACAGTCGCTTATCCACCACTCAAGTTTGGCGATGGCCAATTCCATGCTTCGTGAAGAACTTGAAAAAATGGTCATTACCGATCATTTAACCCGACTGTATTCAAGGAGTTATCTCGATGATAAAATGTCCCAATCCATGGAAGAAGATGAAGAGGGCACTTTCATTATGATTGATCTTGACAACTTCAAGAGGGTTAATGATACATATGGTCATCAGGTTGGAGATGATATTCTGATCCAGGTCGCTGATCTCATTCAACATAATATTCGTGATACGGATATCGGGGCCAGGTGGGGAGGAGAAGAGCTAGCAATTTACCTTCCACG
>NZ_JBFUIB010000141.1:0-8562 GCF_056402095.1 Peribacillus sp. P4_C12 | reverse complement strand
ACGATGATGGTAACGCCTCTTGCTCTGGGTTACTTGATATATTTAATGTCCCAAACCGAATCACAATTTTTTACAGCAGGTAGCACAAGCTTACTGTTAGTTGGCGGTGGGGTTGTCACGGCTTTACCTCTTTTATATTTTGCGAAAGGGGCGGAGAAGATTCCGCTATCGATGCTTGGCATCTTTCAGTATATCGCTCCGACGTTATCATTATTGATCGGGGTATTCGTCTATCATGAGAGTTTTACTAAAGCACATCTTTTAGCCTTTTTGTTCATCTGGTCAGCCTTGGCTGTTTATACGCTATCCATTACCAAATGGGGGAAGGCAGGGACACGTAGGTTTAAAGAAAAAAGAAACTTTGGTGCATAAAAAGAAAAAACGCTTGAGGAAATCCATTTCCCAAGCGTTTTTTTTATAGTGATACACGTCACCCTGAAAAAAATTGTTAGTGAGTGTCGAGTTTCACAAGCTATTAAAATAAACGAAAAGAGATTCAAAATCTATATCTTTAATAAGAGAAACTGTTAATCCTACGCTAGAAAAGTTCTCGAGCCTATTTCAGAAACAATTATATTGGATAGGCAGTCATGAAGCGACACGGGGTTATTACGGGGGATATTTGGCTTGAATTGACTATAGTGGGAACTATTTATGCTTATAATATGCTGTGTTAGAAATGCTGATATGGTGGCTTTCGACTTTCTATTGCTATTTAATTCATCGATGATTCCTTGTTGATTGGTAATCCCAATCCCATGGCCATAAAAGAGGTTTTCTCCAAGGAATATCGCATTTTCTCCTTGCCATTCTGGAGTGTTCGGGTCGTAATCTGGGTTTTTGAAGTAAACACAGTCGCCTGGTACATAATCTTTCCCTTCATGAACTCGAAGAATCAAATTCTGCGGATAGTGCCAGTCATAAAGAGTAAGGCCTGAAAAAAGACGGTCAAAATTCTTAGGACCAACCGTATCTAAAACAGCTTTTAAAAAAACAATGACTATCGCTGTCCCGCATTCGAAAGCGTAAAGACTTCCGTTTATGAAAATATCCTCAAGTGCCAGATGAGGGGGTACCCTTGGTTTAAGCTCAAATGCTCCATCTTTTGTAAGTCGCCAATATTGTTCATTGCATACAGAATCCTCTATTATTGTAAATTCAGGATTACTCTTATCTAACGAAACGGCAGCTTTATTGACTTGCAGCCTCATCTCTATATCGAATTTAAGATCTTCCATTGTCTTATATACAAAAATATTCGGATATCTCCACATTAATTGGAGAATTTCTAATGCTTTTTCAGATATCATACCTGGTTGGATTTGACTGACATCTAACCATTTTTGATTAATTTTTATCATAATCATATCCACCTCTTGGTCACAAAATTAAATGATTAATTTTAGTAGTTCAAGAACTATCTACAGTGTAATAATTATTATATGAGTTGCTGAACAATACTGATTAAATTTTATTCCTATTACTGAGGATGATCAGAATGGCCAATCGTTAGAAGAAGCAAATTAGTATTCCCTTTTCTGTATGAATTGATATAATGAGAGAGAAAAGTTCATATGTGCAAGAAATGTAGGGGAGCCGGTATTGCTGGCTGAGATTGCGTCCTTAAGATGCTGACTCTTTGAACCTGATCTGGATGATGCCAGCGGAGGGAACATATTATGACTGACTTTCTGTTTTGTATGTTAACGTCCGAATTCATCCTCGGGCGTTTTTGTTTTTTTATCTATTATTTGGATGGGGACTGGCACCCAATAAAGTTTCGGCATATGGACCTTATATAACGTGTAGGAGGAAAAATAGTGAATAAATTATTGCCACTGTTAACTTTGTTATTCCTTTTAGCTGGATGTGGTGCTGGCGGCACTACTGAAAAGGAAGAAGCAGCTAAAAATGAAGACAATAAAGAATTAAAAAAGGTTTCGGTTGTTCTCGATTGGACACCGAATACAAACCATACAGGATTGTATGTAGCGAAGGAAAAAGGGTATTTTAAAGAACAAGGCCTGGATGTAGAAATTATCATGCCAGGTGAGGCAGGAGCTGATAAGCTTGTGGCTTCAGGGAAATCAGAATTTGGCGTGAGCTACCAGGAGGGCATTACACAGGCTCGCGTGCAAGGCGTGCCGATTGTTTCGTTAGCGGCTGTCATCCAGCATAATACCTCAGGATTCGCTTCTCCTGTGGCTAAAAATATTAAAACACCTAAGGATTTTGAAGGGAAAACGTATGGTGGCTGGGGGTCTCCAGTTGAAAAGGCTATCATCGAATCTCTCATGACAAAAGACAATGCGGATGTAAATAAAGTGGAAATAGTAAATACAGGCGACTCGGATTTTTTCACTTCAGTGAAAAGAGATATTGATTTCGCTTGGATTTATTATGGCTGGACAGGTATTGAGGCTGAATTGCGAAATGAAAAGCTAAATATGGTTTACTTAACTGATTACTCAGATAAGCTCGATTACTATACGCCTGTTTTGACCACAAATGAAAAGATGATTAAAGAGGATCCAGATACTGTTAAAGCGTTCGTAGAGGCAACTTCGAAAGGGTACCAGTTTGCGATTAAGAATCCTGATGATGCAGCAGACATTTTAATCAAGGCTGCACCAGATCTAGATAAAAAGCTAGTGAAGAAAAGCCAGAAGTGGCTTGCATCTAAGTATCAGGATGATGCTCCTAGATGGGGTGAACAAAAGCTTGAAATTTGGAAGAATTATAGTGAGTGGATGACTGAAAATAATCTTCTTGAAGGTGATTTCGATCCTGAGAAAGCATTTACCAATGAATTTTTACCACAATAGGAGGAACTACAATGGCAAACTCATTAATTAGTATACAAATTATTCCTAAAGGGGAAAATGTCATCCCTTTAGTCGATGAAGCGATCAAAATCATCGATGAATCAGGTGTCAAGTACGAGGTGCACCCGCTTGAAACAACAATGGAAGGTGAGCTTTCTGAGCTTCTGGCCGTTATAGAAAAAATGAATGTGAGAATGATTGAAATAGGTTCGCCGAATGTCATTTCCCAAGTGAAAATATTGTACCAGCCTAGCGGAATCACGATGGATACGTTAACGGAGAAATATCGGCCATGAGCGGAAGAAAGATTTGGAAGAAGGGGGCTCCCTTCTTTCTTTTATTATTGTTGCTAATAGTGTGGGAGGTAGCAACAGGCTTATTAAAGGTTGAAAAATGGCTACTTCCTGCTCCATCAGCCATTTTTATCGAGGGAATAGAGTCGTTTCATAGCCTTTTTGGACACCTTATATCAACTACTAACCTTGCATTATCTGGTTTTTTTATTGGAAGCTGTATTGGCTTAGTAATTGCTGCTCTCTTACACCTTTTTCCTGGTGTAAAAGATGCGGTTTATCCGCTTCTCATTCTATCACAAAATATTCCTATCATCGTTTTGGCGCCGCTTCTAGTCATCTGGTTTGGCTTTGGTATGCTGCCGAAGCTGATTGTGATTTCTCTCGTATGTTTTTTCCCTCTCGCTGTTGCTTCATTGGACGGTTTTCGCCAGACTCCTTATGAACTTAAGCATTATTTCAAGATGATGGGAGCAGGGAAAATGCAACTATTTTGGAAGCTAGAACTTCCTCACTCGATTCCGTTCATTTTCTCCGGACTAAAAATTTCGGCCACTTACAGTGTAATGGGGGCAGTTATTTCGGAGTGGCTTGGGGCTAAATCGGGGATAGGTGTTTATATGACGCTCGCATCCTCTTCATTTAGGACAGATCGGGTGTTTGTTGCCATTTTTATCATTATGGGACTGAGTCTTCTCTTTTTTGGAATCATTACCATACTTGAAAAATACTTTGTTTCATGGAAGAGAAAGGAGGGTGAAAAGGATGAAGCTGCAAATTAAAGATGTCTCCTATACTTTCGATGGTAAACAGAATATTTTAGAGAATATAAATTTCTATGTGGATGATGGAGAGTTTGTAACCATCCTTGGGCCATCTGGCAGTGGTAAAAGTACATTGTTTCACCTAATAGGGGGCATTTTGAAGCCGCATCATGGCATCATTTCACTGGACAGTAAAAAAATAAATGGCTTAAAGGGTCATATAAGCTATATGCCTCAGCAGCCATCCCTTTTACCTTGGAGAACGGTATTAGAAAATGTTTTGCTAGGAAGCGAGCTTTCGGGTGTTAAAGATAAAGAAATGGCAAAAGCTCTATTGATGAAAGCCGGATTAGAAGAGTACGAGAAAGCATATCCGCACGAATTATCTGGAGGCATGAAGCAAAGAGCTGCGTTTATTCGAAGTATATTAAGTCCACAGGAATTGATGTGCCTGGACGAACCCTTTTCTGCCTTGGATGAACTGACAAGATTGCAAATGCAAAAATGGCTGATGTCTGTTTGGGAAGAAAATCGGAGGTCGGTGCTTTTTGTTACGCATAGCATTGATGAAGCGGTTTTCCTTTCCGATAGAATATACGTGTTATCAGCAAAACCGGCAACTGTCATCAAAGAAGTTGTAGTTCCATTTCCAAGGCCAAGAAGTGAGGAGCAGCTTCTTAGTGATGAATTTTTCAATTTGAAGAGAGAATTATATGCCGCACTAAAGCCAACTTTTACTACTTAAGTTAGGAGGGAATATAAAATGAAGATCATCGACAGCCATATCCATTTGGATAGGTATGATGAAAGGAAGCAGAAGCAGATTCTCACTGATATGGAAAAGGCACAAGTGGAATCCTTGCTAACTGTTTCCATGAATTTGACCTCGTCCATAAAAAATTATCAGCTTTCCATCAAAGATTCACGTATTAAGCCTGCCTTTGGTTTTCATCCTGAGCAGTCCCTCCCAAGTGAAGAAGAAGTGAATGATTTATTGAGTTGGATGCGGGAACATAGGCACAATATGTTTGCTGTAGGTGAGGTAGGGCTGCCATATTACTTAAGGCAAGAAAATCCCAGTATAGATACGTCAGAGTACATAGAGATACTTGATAGGTTCCTTGCTTTTGCGAAAGAGTTTGAAAAACCAGTTATTCTTCATGCGGTCTATGATGATGCGCCTGTTGTTTGTGACCTATTAGAGAAAAACCAAATTACAAAGGCTCATTTTCATTGGTTTAAAGGGGATATCCAGACAGTAGAAAGAATGGTCAAAAACGGGTACCACATTTCCATCACACCTGATGTTTGTTACGAAAAAGAAATACAGGAGTTAGTTTCGGTTTTTCCGCTTAAGCTGATGATGCTTGAAACGGATGGCCCATGGCCGTTTGAAGGGGTTTTCAAAGGGGAATGGACCCATCCGGGCATGATGCATGACAGTGCACGTCAAATTGCTTCAATTAAAAACTTACCATTTGAGATTGTATATGAAACCCTTTATCAAAATACCAAAGATTTTTATCATATATAAAAAGGTACCAGATATTATATCTGGTACCTTTTTAGGGAGTTTTATAAAAAAGTCCGTTTTACTTTTTCCCAAAAGGAGTTGTCTTTCAGCTTAACGGTTTTGATGACTTTACCGCTTAATCGGACCTGGACCTTTTCGACATAACTAATGCTCAAGGCTTCATTGTCCAAGCCAATGATTGGATAGCTTGGTCCGTTTTGTTCAAGGTGAACAGTCAATGTTTTATCGCCGCTTAGGATGAATGAAGAGCCCAAGGTCCGATAGGTATTGTTATTGATTGAAGCGAGCTCGCTTACCTGAAAGCATGGGAGAAGCGGGTCCACAACGGCCCCATTGACCGATTTATTATAGGCAGTGCTTCCGGTCGGTGTCGCTATAATGATTCCGTCCCCACGGAAGGTTTCAAAATGGATTTGATCAATGAAAATATCCATGATGAACGTTTTGATGATAGAAGTGCGGATACTGAGTTCGTTGAGGGCATAAAAGGAAGGTTGGTCATCTAGTTGAATATCAATAGTTGGGTATTTGCGCACCTCGATTTGCTCTCTAGTCATGGCATCAATCATTTTGTTTGTATCTTCTAGGTGGAAATCACAATACATATTCAAATTTCCTGTGGTAGAAACGCCAGCATATAAACAATCTTCTCTGAAACCGGTTTTACGGACTGCCTGCAAAAAGGTGCCGTCATCACCAATACTTACGATAATGTTGGCTTTTGTGAAGTCTTGGACAATTTCATATGAATATTGCTTTGCCAACTTGGCTAGACGTTCGACCTTGTTCAGCATCTCTGCATTTGAAGCATGGAAAAAATAAATATTCTTTCGAGTGTCCATCATGATCCCCCTAGTATGTATAGTGATGAAAGGGCTTTCTTTTTTTCTGTATAAGGGAAAGCCGATATTACAAAGTGTACCTTCGCATTTCCAATTAGAGGATTATTTGCTACAATTTTATATGTCTTAGTTTATCATGGATTGAAACATTTTTGTATGCAGTTCGTATGGTAAGAAGGATACATATATTTAAGGGGGAACACAGATGAATGGAAAGCGTTGGGCAGCACTTGGAATCGCAGCCGTTTTATTTTTTGTCTCTATTGGAGTAGGGGTGGCTACGACTGTATTTACAGCTGATACGGAAAATTTGATTGATGAATTATTTGCTTCCGACAGCGAGTTTTACGAAGAAGTTATAGAAGGCGAAGATTTCTCAAATGTTATTGCGGTATTTGATGTAGAAGGTACAATCCAAGATACTGGAGAAGCTTCATTACTTAGTTCAGCAACATATAATCACAGAGCCTTCATGGATAAGTTGAAAATGGCTGAA
The DNA here is from genome assembly GCF_056402095.1 of Peribacillus sp. P4_C12. Taxonomy (NCBI): domain Bacteria; kingdom Bacillati; phylum Bacillota; class Bacilli; order Caryophanales; family Bacillaceae; genus Peribacillus; species Peribacillus sp. P4_C12. Next base: position 1,808 of record NZ_JBFUIB010000141.1, on the reverse strand, counting down.
GAAAATGACGATATTAAAGGAATTATCTTGCGTGTAAATTCTCCTGGCGGCGGTGTTGTGGAAAGTGCTGAGATTTATGATAAGATCCTTGATATTAAAAAGGTGAAAAAACCAGTCTATGTTTCTATGGGTTCAATGGCCGCTTCTGGCGGATATTATATTTCTGCTCCAGCTGATAAGATTTATGCTAGCCCAGAAACAATGACGGGTTCACTTGGGGTCATTATGCATGGGTATAATTACGAGAAACTAGCTAAAAAGTATGGAGTTGAGTTTGAAACAATCAAAAGTGGTCCACACAAAGATATTATGAGTCCGTCTCGGGAAATGACTGATGAAGAACGCGAAATCCTCCAAAATATGATTGATAATTCTTATGATCAATTTGTTAAAATCATTGCCGACGGGCGCGGTATGACAGAGAAGGAAGTACGTAAAATCGCTGATGGCCGGATTTATGATGGACGTCAGGCGAAAGAAAACCATTTAATTGATGATTTCGGCCATTTGGATGATGTAATTGCCGCGATGAAAACGGATATCGGTAAAAAAGACGCGCAAGTAATCCGTTATACAGATGAGGCAGGTTTCGGTTCATTATTCAGTATGGGAGCGCAAAAAATGTTGGGCAATGATGTGGAAACGGCTGTTTTGACAAAAATCCTTTCCTCTTCAAATTCTCCACGCTTAATGTATTTGTATGCGGAATAGGGGGGCTGAAGGATGACGGAACGAAATGAAAACAATGAACAAATCGATTCATCCAATCTTAATACAAAGCAAGAAGAAGAAATCGTTCAGCAAGAGCTTTTACCGGCACAGGCAATCGTGGATGATGGCGATGTGAGGGTAGTTTACTTTGCTGGTTTTTGGTTGAGATTTTGGGCATATTTAGCTGATTTGTTGATTATCGGGAGCTTAAACCGGATTTTGATTCATCCTATTTTTAAGTTTTATAATGGTACAGACGATCTTTGGTTTTCGGCAGAGGCTTTCTTAACGGGACTTGTATTCTTTATTTACTTCGTATTGATGACCAAATACTTAAACCAGACGTTGGGTAAGATGATTTTTGGACTGAAAGTTGTGGCATTGAAAGAAGAGACAGAGTCTATTTCTTGGGGTACAGTATTGTTCAGGGAGCTGATTGGCCGCTATATTTCAAAAATCACGTGGGTTGGCTATGTGTTGGCGGGCCTTTTACCAAAGAAACAGGCTTTGCATGATGTCTTTGCAGACACAAGTGTTGTTTTAGTTAGAAGATAATTTGTTTTAATTATGAACCTGTAAGAGCGTAATTTTCGCTTTTGCAGGTTTATTTTTTTTTGCCCAAGCCGATAATGATAGGCTGAAAGGGCGTGGATGTATGAAGTGGCTTTTGCTAATTTTGACTATTCTCATTGTGGTGCTGCTTCTTCTTGTTTTTACGAAAATAAGAGTGCACTTTGACTACAAACGTGTTCATAAAAATGACATAATTCATATAAAAGCATCAGCATGGTATGGACTTTTTCATTATACCTTCAAGGTACCTGTCATCAAGAAGGACGATGACTCGGCATCGATAGTAGTAAAGAAAGAAAAAGGAATGAAGGAAGAAACTAAAAAAGAAGGATTAGATAAAATTACACCGGAAGATTTACGGGATGGAATGGCTGACATGAAGACACTGCTTCAACATATAGTCAATTTTCATCGGGCCATTCGTCATTTCTTAGGCAAAGTTCAAGTTATAGAATTTGCCTGGCATAGTATGGTCGGTACTAAAAATGCCGCACACACCGGGGTCTTAACAGGGGGCTGCTGGG
>NZ_JBFUIB010000140.1:0-8567 GCF_056402095.1 Peribacillus sp. P4_C12 | reverse complement strand
GGCTAATGTTCTTAGGAATCCCCCACTTCAATCAGACCGTAAGGTCGATAAGTGGTGGGTAGTTCAATTCCTGCCATCGATGCTAGATAATGAGGGCTTACCACCATACTTTTCGTCCAATTATGGATTTAGTCATATAAGTTCTCCCTTTTTATTTATTTGAATTTTCAAAAAATAAACCATAATTGTATTATAACTTGTTTCTTCTTCATACGTAATTTAAATTCGCCTTTCCCAGACAAAAAGATAATATTTTTTCATTTATATCTTCTATTATCTTATTAAATACAAAAAAATCATTCATTTCGTAATTATTATTAAAATTATATGTACATTTCGAAACTAGTTTTGTTATTATAAATACATAATCATGGAAATGAATTCTAAATTTTAAAACAAAGGAGGAATCTTTGTGAAAAATCCATATAGGGAATTAACGGTTGGGATGATGCGAACGGGGATTTTAGGATTCGGCGGGGGACCCTCTGTAATTCCTCTCATCCGTCACGAAGCTGTTTCCCGTTATCAATGGCTTGACGATGATGAATTTGGGGAAACATTGGCAATAGCCAATACACTCCCAGGACCGATTGCCACAAAGATGGCAGCGTATCTTGGCTATAAAATAAAAGGATGGCCGGGTGCCTTTGTAAGTGTTGCAGCACATATTTTACCTTCAGGCTTGGCAATGGTATTCTTGATTGCCTTCATTAATGTTCTAAGTAATTCAGCAATAATTAGTAATATGATTGCTGCCGTTATGCCAGTTGTAGCCGTCATGCTCGGTCAAATGGCTTATGAGTTTGGCGAAAAGGCAGTAAAAGGTTTAGGAAAGGTGCTCGGTATCGTCTTTTTTGCTATTTCTTTTTTACTTCTCCAAGTCCTAACCCTGCATCCTGGTATAGTAATTATGATATTCCTTTCATATGGAGCTTTTCATTTTAAATTAAAAAATAGATTGAAAAATAAGAAGATTGATAAGAAGGAGGAATCCGCGTAATGGGTCTTATTATCATCCCTATTGGTGTAGCTGTTTTTCTAGCTTTTTTCATAGCGAATATGCTCGGCTATGGCGGGGGACCAGCTTCGATTCCGCTTATGTACGATCAAATCGTCACCCGTTATGGCTGGCTTAATAATACCGAGTTCTCCCAAATGCTCGCGCTAGGCAATTCCCTTCCAGGACCGATTGCCACCAAAATTGCCGCATATGTCGGATATGATGTGTATGGCTGGCCAGGATTTTTCGCTGCATTAGCTGGTACCATCATCCCTTCCGCAGTAGCCTTAATTTATTTATTGAAAATCCTGCAAAAATACAAGCAATCTCCCATTGTAAAAGGCATGTCCTTACTTGTGCAGCCTGTGATTGCCATCATGATGCTATTGCTTACCTGGAATATGGCCGCTGATGCTGTCGGGTCCATCGGTTACATCCATTCCTTTATCATCGCAGGATTGGCCTTCTTAGCTTTAGGCAAGTTCAAAATTCACCCAGCATTCGTGATCATTCTTGCCTTTGCATACGGCGGTTTTATCATCCCTCTCACATAAATAATAAAATCCACCAAATGGTGGATTTTATTATATTAAAGTTTCATTCCCATCCGGCTCTTATAACGTTTAATGAGAATTTGGCAATCAACGCTCACAACCCCCTTGACCGCATACAACTTTTCATTAAGAAAGCGTTCCATCTCTTGATTATCAGTAAAGATCCCATGCATATGAAGCTTACTTGGACCAGTCATATGATACAAACTCGTCACTGCTGGTTCATTCTCTAGTTGATTGGCCACCGATTCCAAATATTTAGGCTCGACCTCAACATTAAAAAACGCAGAAACCTGAATACCGACCTTAGCTGGATTAATGACCGCAGTAAACCTTTCAATCACACCGTTTTCAACAAGATGATTAATTCTCATTTGAACCGCTACTCTAGAAAGCTCCACTTTCTTTGCTAAGTCCGTATATGAAATTCGTGCATCTTCATGTAAAATCGAAATGATTTTTTTATCGATCTCATCAACTTTCAAGCTGGGAATCTTAAAGTCCTCTGCCATCCTATGTAACTCCTTTTCGATTTCTTTATTTCATTATCGCAGAGAACACCATAGGATCACAACAAAACTTGCCTTTTCCTCATCAATTTAAAACACCGATTTCCGATTCACAAAAAAACTGCCGATTCCTCGGCAGTTTTCTTAATGAATGATTAATAGCCAAACCATAAGGGTAATAAATAACGTTTGCACGGTTAGAATAATTCCAACTTTAATGATGTCAGCAACACAAGCAACTCCTTCAAACTATTTCTTAAGCAAAATAGTTTTCATACAATCAATATACAGCAAAAATGCTCCCAATTTTGGCAGACCCTTTTCAATAAGTATGTAATTTACATCAATCTAAAAACAAATATGGATTTTTACAGACTGTCCCCCGCCTTATTTGAAAATTAAAGGTGGGGGTTTTACAACCTGTTCAACGTGGAATAAAAACTTATGAATACCCAATGCTCAATCCTTTGTTTGAAAAGTTTTCGCGATATTTTTGTATTCCTCTTCATTGAGAATACCCATTTTTTTAAATAAAGCGGAATAAACCATTATTTTTCTTTGCGTACGGTTTGTACAACACATATGAATCAGCTCCTTTTTTACATTCTATTCAATCACAATAAAATGTTTCCTTTACGCAAAACATTTTGTATAGACTAAAATATTATTTCCCGATTTTCTCGCAGTTTTATTTTCCAACCCTATCCTGTATGGAGATCTTATGGTCCCCCTTGCAACTATTTACACTTCAGATTATCGTTATTTAAGTAACTATGTCTCAGCGAATGTTAATTTCTACTTTATTTAACTTTGTAATGGGATAAAGTATATAAAAATCTGCATACTTTCTTCATACTTTTTCGATACACTGTTCTCAATAAATAAGAAGGTGAATCCACGTGAAAATCTCATTTAAATTAGGTTTATGGATGTTTGTATGCATTTTCTTAATTGAAACTGTTTCCATGATTTATTTACACAATAAAGTAGTTCATTCTCGTATCAATCAAGAATTAGAATCACTAAAGTCACGTGGCAATAGTCATCGTGACGTGTTAGAAATCTCTTATGACAATTCAACTCTTCATCACATCGGCCTGATGGAATCACATACCGATACAGATGTTGTGATTACGAATACAAAAGGCGATATCCTATTATCGTCTGAAAAGGTTAATAGCGGAATGAAGAAAATCTTAAAAAAGGACCTCTCCCAAGTACCAAGAAAAGGTCTAATCATCCAATCAAGTTGGAAGGAAGAAAGATATATAGCCACCGTTACACCATTTAACAGCGATAAAGTAAATGAAGGCTATGTCTATATGTTCAAAAATACCGGAGATGTTGAAGATTTAATCTCTCAATTGAACAAACATTTTCTCTTTGCTACTTTATTGCTCCTTTTCTTTATGCTTATAACCATTTATTTTCTATCAAAAGCCTTGACTAGACCTCTTATTACGATGAAAGAAGCAACGACCAAATTAAGCAAAGGGAATTTTTCTGTATCTGTACCTGTACGTTCAAAAGATGAATTAGGGGAACTTGCACAGTCCATTCAAAGCTTGGCTAATGAGTTAAACTATTTAAAAAAGGAACGTAATGAATTTTTGGCAAGTATCTCTCATGAACTCCGCACACCACTAACGTATATTAAGGGCTATGCTGATATTGCACGGCGAAAAGATTTAGATATACTAGAAAGAACACAATACTTAGAGATCATCCATGAAGAATCAAAGCGACTAAACAGTTTATTAGATGAACTATTCAATATTGCAAGAATGGATGTTAATACATTTACGATTTCAAAAGAAACCGTCCCTCTCTCTTCATTCCTGCAATCCGTTTATGAAAAAGTGTTACCTGCTTTTACGAATAAAAATATACAATTAAACCTGGAGTGTAAGGATAATTTATTTATGGATATTGATCCTTCCCGTTTTGAACAAGTTCTTCTTAACCTACTGGACAATGCGCTAAAGTACTCGAATGAATATACGGTCACTACTATCAAAGCCACTGAATCAATTGGAAGTATTTCCATCTCTATAATAGATCAAGGAGTAGGAATTCCGAGAGCAGACATCCCCCATGTTTTTGATCGTTTATACCGTGTTGAGAAATCACGCGCGAGAGCTACTGGCGGATTTGGTTTGGGGCTCTCTATTGTTAAGCAATTAGTGGAAGTTCAAGGAGGAACCATTTCAGTTAAAAGTAGTATAGAGCAAGGTACGTGCTTCACTATCATATTTAAGGAGAAAAAAAATGAAGACAGTAGTTCTAGTTGATGATGAAAAGAGAATGCTTGATCTTATAGAATTATATCTTTCACCTCACGGCTATACATGCATGAAGAAGAACTCTGGACAAGAAGCGCTTTTGTTCTTAAGGGACAATCAGGCTGACTTGGTCATTCTAGATGTGATGATGCCTGAAATGGATGGATGGGAAACGTGTGAAAAAATCCGAGCGTTTTCTGATGTTCCCATTATCATGCTCACCGCTCGTGATGCGGCAGAAGAAATGGTAAAAGGATTAAAAAAGGGAGCCGACGATTATGTGACTAAACCTTTTAATGAAGAAGTTTTACTTGCTAGAATCGAAGCTGTGACGCGACGGGTACGCAATCATCCAGCGGGATATGTAAAATTTAACGGAATAACTTTAAATGAATCTGCTTATGAAGCGCATTATCAATTTAAGGCCATCCCGTTAACACCAAAAGAGTTCTCTATGTTAGGGTTACTTCTAAAATACCCTAACAAAGTGTACTCTAGAGATCATCTGCTATCGACCATATGGGGATTCAAAACGGATACAGAAGATCGGACCATCGATTCTCATATCCGAAATATTCGAGAGAAATTGCGCCATGTCGATTTTCCAGTAGACCAACATTTGAAAACAGTTTGGGGTATCGGTTATAAATGGAGTTCTGTTTGATTGATATAGAGATCATTTCTGCAGCATTATTATCAAGTGGCCCATTTTCTATTGCCGTAAGTGTATTATTAAACATTTTAATTAGTGTACTTGGGTTTATTCCAAGTGTATTTATCACTGCCGCCAATATCACTGTGTTTGGTTTTGAAAAGGGATTAATTCTATCTTACATTGGAGAAATTGCAGGAGCAGTAATTAGCTTTTGGTTATATCGAAAAGGCCTTCAATCTTTCAAACCGAAATTCTTGAAGAACCGATGGTTAAAACAACTACAAAACTCACAAGGATGGCGTGCATTTTGGATGATCCTAATGCTTAGACTCCTTCCTTTTATACCTTCCGGCGTAATTAATCTTACAGCAGCAATAAGTAAGACGAGTGTAATAATCTTCTTCATCGCTACATCTATTGGAAAACTGCCCGCCCTCCTTATCGAGGCCTATTCAGTGACCCAAGTGTTGCAGGCATCGGAGGCTGTAAGGAATATTTTAATATTATTGATTTTGATCATCGTAGTCTTGTCTTACTTTAAAAGAGGTAAGAATAAAGAAATGTAATGAAGGGGACCATGTAAACGGAAAAAACCTGATATTTCCATTAAAAGTCAAGGTTATGATGAAATGTTTTGATAACAAAGAAGTAATAAATAATGTCACTTTTTAAAAGGTAAAATGAAGGATAGATAAAACAGAACTTAATCAGCTTTATCTATCCTTTTTTGTAGTATTACAAGATTATGATTTGACAAAGATAAATTAATAATTTCGTTATTCTAGATAAGCGCCCGATTGTCTAGTAATTTTCAGCTTGATAAATATAAATTATAGAATTACTCCTTTATTGAACAATCAATTGGAAGAAGTTGTTTAATGGGACAATTCTGTCCAAAATCAAGTAAATGCACTTAACTCTTTAAAACCGCTTTACCCTTTAATTTTCTTGTTGTTTTCTAGAGGCACAGGATCAATACTCTGATCATTAGCTGTCAAGTCAATGCCATAGTCCTTCGCGAATACCATATGCGTTTCTACTAGAACCTCAGCTGTATTTTCATCTAGATTAAATACTCTGGCGCCCCGTAGTCTGTTCCTTTCAGCTCCCGGCAGACCATAAGCACCGAACCCGGTACTGCCCGCATACCCAAGCAGGATTCCGTAATAATTACCTACGTAAGTGTTTATATGATCATGACCGCAAAAAACGCCCTTGACATCGCCTCTCTCCAGCATCGCTGAGAACAGTCCCCCGTTGATTGGCCCCATACACTCTTCTTCATTTCTTTCTCCTACTATATTATGCTTTTTAACGGCAATCTCATGATTAGAGTCTGTTCTTTGGTCTACGCTCGCATACCACATAAACCTGTGTTCCCAAAGAGGAATATGGATGAAAGCGAGTGAAGGAATTTTTTTTCGCCATTTTCTCTCTAACTTCTTAGACGTCTCATAATACCAATTCACTTGATTAAAACGAAGCCAGTCCCACGTAGGATATCCTTGGAAATCTTGACCCGCTATGGTTTTTGGTGCATATCTTCCACTGTCAAGTAGCCAAAGGTTGAAAGCTGCCTTTTTTCCTTTTGAATCCTTTATAAGTAAATTCATATTACCTGTCCCAGTAATACCTTCGACAGTAGGCTTGTTCATATTGTATTTATAAGAAAGATAGATTTTGAGCATGTCTTCCTCATCAAGACCGCCCTTCGGGGTAGAATCTTCATCATGATTTCCAAAGGTAATAGCCCACTTGATTCCTCTTTGTTCCATAGGTTGTGCAACATTGTTAATGGCTTGCTTCATCTCCATAGGTGTATCGCATCCACCCGTAATATTGTCTCCATTAAGCACAACAAAATCAGGTTTTTCTGTATCAAGCACTTTCTCCATAAGCTGTAATGTTCTACGATCAATACGTTCATCATCTTGTGTATCATTAAATTGAACGATTTTTAATTTTCCATTACGATTAAATTGTAGAGAAATGTCATCTTTTTCTTCAGCGAGTGCTGTGGTGCTAAATAAATCACCTGAAAGTCCAGAGAACCCAAGTGTTAAGGCAAGTGTACTCATTCCTCCTACCTTAATAAAATTCCGTCTATCCAACCCTTCATGTGGTTCTTGATTCTTCATAATAAATCTCCCATTCTCTTCTAGTAACTGTTTTATAGGGATAAAGCTATCGACTTCAATGGTGAGCATATAGGGATTACAATAAATACGTGAAGAAAAACTATGTAGTTCCAATTCAAAAAACCATTACTATAAACAAAGTCTCCCTGTTTTTCATCGCAAAAAAACTGGATTGGATATTTATAGTATTACAAGCTTACATTTTATTGAAGATCACCCTATAAAGTTCAGTTCTTACTTCATAATAAGGTGAAACTATTAGTAGAGTATTAACCTTATATAAAAGGTAAGTAAAGAAAACAATAGAAGAAGGAATGTGTGAGATATCAAAAACTCCTTTCTAAATCTCTACTTATTCATCGATGAATACGTTAATAGATGTTGGATTTGAAGTTCATGTTTTCTAACCATTTTCACATTTTTCGTCTATTTTATTAAAGTTTGGACCAACACCAGTGACATATTCCATAATAGATTTCAATTCTTCATCTGAAATAGTTGCTGGATTTTTATAAGAAAGAAGTTGATCGAGAGGTAACTTTGGTATCAAGCATAACTAGTATTTCTATTTCTTAGGTGTAGAATCGCTACTCTTTTATAGAGCCACTACAAAAAAAACAAAAAAACTGCCGATTTCTCAGCAGCCCCCTTCCGATTAATACCTTTTCTGTTACATACAATCCCAGGTATTTCTATATGTATCTTGTTATACAATCAGATCATTGCTCTTAAAATAGTCTAAGAAAGTCTCCGCTATGGATGGATCGAAATGCTTTCCCTTTTGTTCGTGTATGTAAGATAACGCTCGCTCCACTGGCCATGAATCTTTATAAGGTCTTCTGCTGATCAATGCATCGAACACATCCACAATGGCTACGATTCTAGCTTCTAATGGAATATCTTCCCCTTTCAAACGATGTGGATATCCCGTTCCATCCCATTTTTCATGATGGTAGGTGATGATGTTTTCAGCCACTTCCAGACTGCTGATCATCTCATGATTTATTTCCCTTGAAATCTTATTCAAAATATCAGCACCCATTAATGGGTGCATCTCAATGATTTTCCGTTCGTATGGAGATAAGGGACCTGGTTTATATAAAATCCCTTCAGGAATCTCCGCTTTCCCGATGTCATGTAAAATACTTGCATGAGCAATATGGTTAATATAGCTTTTAGATAGTTCTAAATGTTTTCGTCGATTATGTGCCAAAACCAGATTCTCGGTTAAGATTTGTACTCTCAATAAATGCTCTTCGATGCCAGGATCTCGGATTTCGCATGAAATAGCAAGGACCTTTAACAATTCTCTCTGGTTCTCGACTCTTTTGTTTTCCGAAAGATAAATCCCTTCTTTCAATTGCTCCAATTCGCGAAAAACCCCAACAAAATACAGATGATTCTCTATATGAATCGGAGTGATTGTAAT
>NZ_JBFUIB010000139.1:0-8613 GCF_056402095.1 Peribacillus sp. P4_C12 | reverse complement strand
TGGCTGAAACAGCCTCAACGTTTGCAGAGATGGTCGTTTCGGATGCAGCAGTGAAAGAAGCGACAAATGAGGAAGAAAAGCTGATTCTTTTAGAAGATAAAATTCAACGCTCTGTGTCATTGTTGATGAATATCCATGCTCGTTTCTTATTTGAGACAAGATTTTACGATGAGAGAAAACAGGGATATGTCAGTGCCGAACGCTTAAATGAACTAATGGTTGAAGCGCAAAAAGAAGCCTATGGTGATGCGCTAAGTGAGTATAATCCAACGTTTTGGGCTTCAAAGCTTCATTTCTATATTACAGGTGTACCGTTTTATAATTTCCCATACACATTCGGATTCTTGTTCTCATTAGGCATTTACGCGAATGCGCTTAAAGAACCTTCTGGGTTTGAAGAAAAATATATTGCTTTACTAAAGGACACCGGTTCCATGAAGGTCGAGGACTTGGCAGAGAAACATTTAGGCGTGGATTTAACTACCCGTGATTTTTGGGAAGAAGCGGTTACTGCCTGTCTGGAGGATGTCGAAGAGTTCATGCGTTTGACCGATCCTCTCGTTCAAAAAGCATAAACTTGGTCTAGTTAAAATAAGAACAAAAAAGCGGATGTCCGGTTTAGGACATCCGCTTTCCCATTTACACTTTTTTCAGTTTAAATGGACTGACCATAAGTAATGATAATATAATCATGAGGGATAAGAAAAAGACCGGGTGAAGATAAGGAATGGCTAAATAACTAACGGTGGCTAAACAGCCTGCAACGGTAATCGGAACGCCGGTAAAATATCCATTGCTTTCACTGATGTTAAAACGGGCTAGACGAAATGCGCCACAGCCGATGTAAAAAACCGTAAATAGTGTGCCTGGAGCTCCGAATTCTATTAAAATTCCTTGGTATAATAATAGAGCTGGTGCAACGCCAAAAGAAATAATATCGCACATGGAATCAAGTTGCTTACCTAATTCCGATTCAATGTTAAACTTCCTGGCAACCATACCGTCAAAGCGATCTGCAAGGGCAGCTAGGAAAATTAAAAGCAAGCTTAAATTCAATTCGCCGTGCATTACGGCAATTATTGCAAATCCACCAAGGGATAAATTCATTAAAGTAAGTATATTTGCTGTTTGGGCTTTCACTTTTTTAATGGTTTGATCTAGGGCGTGTAATAAAAACATCTTTTCACTCCTTTCAAATAAAACAAATAAAAACAAAATATAGTAAACATAAGTATTTATTATATAATAATATTTTATTTAACACAATTTATGCAAGGGGTTTTAGAATTATTTTACAATTTGGAGTGGTTTTATTTGTATCAATCTTTTTATCGTATTCTTATTGAACTGACGAATGGAAGGTATTCGTCAGGTATATTAAAGCATTTTAGCCAATCTCGTTGGAGTAAGCCGTTGATTTTATTTTATGTAAAAACGTTTAACCTTAATCAACAAGAATTTGGTAAGGACTTAAAAACTTACAACAATCTGCATGAGTTATTTACAAGACACCTAAAGCGGGAGGCAAGGCCAATTACGGTGGAATCTTCTGCAGTAGCATGTCCTGTAGATGGTGTGCTCGAGGATGCAGGGGAAATTCGAGCGGATAAAAAAATTGTAGTAAAAGGGAAAGTATATTCGATAGAGGAAATGCTAGGGGATGCGCTTTTATTAGAAAAGTACCTAGGTGGTAAATATCTCGTGTTATACTTAAGCCCGAGTCATTATCATAGGATTCATGCGCCTATTTCGGGTTCTGTGGTAAAACGCTGGACGCTTGGAAAGAAATCTTACCCTGTTAATAAATGGGGAATGAAATATGGAAAAGAGCCATTATCGAAAAATTATCGTACAATAACAGAGCTTCAAAATGAGGCGGGATGTTTAGCAATGGTGAAAGTCGGTGCCATGTATATTAATTCCATCGTTATTACTGATGAATCGAATCACTTAGAAAAAGGACAGGAATTTTCTTATTTCAGTTTTGGGTCAACAGTCGTGATGCTTTTTGAGAAAAACAGTTATCAACTCGATGAAAACTTATCGATTCCCGCTGATGTCCGTGTCGGTGAAAAGATTGGGTACATGAGAGTCGTTTAATAATCATCAAATAAAAATAAGAAGGCTGACATGTTTTGTCAGCCTATGTATTTCATTTTATAATATTGATCGGATTTTATGTGTCAAAGATCTTCGATGAATTTCCGTTTCTATGAGGCGGATGAAATCGGTACTTAACTTTAAATATTGCGCTTTAAAATAGGATTCCAGCAACAGATCATCAGATAGTTTTTGCATCAGAACGCCATTTACGGCTGCTCACCTCCAGTAGGGATTGCGAGGAATATTTTTGTAATTACTTGCATATATTAGTAGGTCATCCATGATGTACCCCTACTGTATCARAAATAAACGTAGAGAACAATCGTTCTGTTATCCACAGATGAAAGTGGATAACCTGTGGTTAAGTTGTTTACAAGGTGAACGAATAGATACACAACAGTATGGAAAATGTTAGTAAAGTTATCCACAGGTCAGGTTAATGAAATTTTTGTCGAATTCTTTTAGTAATAATTAGTTCTTTCGTCTGTTCAGACAGTTGGATTTTCTAGTCTTTTCGAAAAATGCCTTTCCATATTAGAAAACTTACATTATGATGATTTTTTACCGATAGCCCTTCGTTCCTAATTTTTTTTGAAAGTAAGCCAAAAATTCGATATGATGGAGACGGTAAATTTTATGAAAATTATAGAGGTGTCAATATGCTTAAATTATTTTTGCCGAGTGAACATGTTAAAAGCATTTTTAATATAGATCCTCAAGATTTGAAAAAAAGAGGGATTAAGGGAGTTATTACTGATTTAGACAATACACTCGTTGAATGGGACAGGCCGACCGCTACCCCTGATTTAATCAAATGGTTTGACAATATGCGGGACCATGGGATTTTAGTGACGATTGTGTCCAATAATAATGAAAAACGGGTACGTGCTTTTTCCGATCCGCTTCATATTCCATTTATTTTTCAGGCTAGAAAGCCGATGGCGAAAGCTTTCCATAAAGCCCGTAAGGCGATGGGATTGAAGGTAGAGGAAACAGTGGTAATCGGCGATCAGTTATTGACGGATGTATTGGGCGGAAATAGAGGTGGGTTTCATACCATCCTAGTGGTCCCTGTCGCACAGACTGACGAATTCAGAACGAAAATCAATCGTTATTTTGAAAGAAAGATTATGGCGTTTTTTAAACGAAAAGGAATGATAGAATGGGAGGAGCACAATTGAACAATCATCAAGAATTAGTGTGCATCGGCTGCGGCGTTAAGGTCCAGACGGAAGATCCGAAGGAATTAGGCTTTGCGCCTAAATCAGCACTTGAAAAAGAGAGCATTGTTTGTCAGCGTTGCTTTAAACTGAAACATTATAACGAAGTTCAGGATGTTTCCTTAACAGACGATGACTTCTTGAAAATCTTGAATAAAGTAGGCGAAACCGATTCATTAATCGTCAAAATCGTCGATATTTTTGATTTCAATGGAAGCTGGCTGCCGGGCCTTCATCGCTTTGTAGGCAGAAATGATGTTCTCTTAATTGGGAATAAGGTGGACTTACTGCCCAAATCAGTAAAGCCGAACAAATTGATTAATTGGATGAAACAATCTTCGAAGGAACTGGGATTGAATCCGGTTGATGTTCTCCTTGTCAGTGCCGAAAAAGGAAAGCATATTCTTGAAGCTGCTGATGCGATTGAACGGTATCGTCAGGATAAAGATGTCTATGTTGTTGGCTGTACGAATGTTGGTAAATCGACTTTCATCAACCGTCTTATTAAAGAAGTGAGTGGTGAAGGGGATATCATCACGACTTCTCATTTTCCAGGCACAACTTTGGATATGATTGAAATTCCTCTAGATGATGGACATGCCTTGATCGATACACCAGGAATCATTAATCATCATCAAATGGCTCATTATGTAGATAAACGTGATTTCAAGGTGATTATGCCGAAGAAGGAAATCAAGCCGAGAGTGTATCAGCTGAATGAAGAGCAAACGCTATTTTTCGGCGGTTTGGCTCGGTTGGACTATGTTTCGGGTGGCAGACGCTCGCTGACTTGCTATCTTTCGAATGAATTAAATATCCACCGGACAAAACTGGAAAAAGCGGATGAATTATATAAAAATCATGCAGGAGAATTGCTGACGCCTCCGCGTCCTGAACAGATGGAAGAATTTCCGAAGCTTGTTCCTCATGAATTCTCCTTAAAAGATGGTAAAATGGATATTGTGTTTTCAGGCCTTGGCTGGGTAACTGTCAATGAACCAGGTGCGAAGATCGTTGCGCACGTTCCAAAAGGTGTGAACGTCATAGTTCGTAAATCATTAATCTAAATATAGGGGTCGTCTGTCTATGAATAAGATATATGGGGTAATAGGAGATCCAATTGCGCATTCGATGTCTCCGGACATTCATAATGATGCATTTGAAAAAGAAAATATAGAAGCGGTTTATCACCATTTTCATGTAAAACCAGAGAGCTTGATTGAAGCGGTACAGGGTATGAAAGCCCTTGGTGTAGCAGGGTTTAACATCACGATTCCTCATAAAACTACGGTCATCCCACTTCTTGATGAAGTAGATGAGCTGGCCCTTGCAATTGGAGCGGTTAATACAGTTATTAACGAAAATGGACGATTTATAGGGTATAATACAGACGGAATAGGATTTTATAAATCTTTATGCGATGAAATATCAGGTGACATTAAGGCTAAAAAAACGTTAGTGATCGGAGCGGGCGGTGCTGCACGTGCGATTTATTTTACACTTGTAAAAGAAGGTGTAAAGCACGTTGATATTGCAAACCGGACAAAGGAAACAGCAGCCCACCTTGTTTCTGATTGCCCATATGATAAAGAATCAAAGGCGCTCACGATTGCCGAAGCGGAAGAAAGCTTATCACAATATGATTTAATCATCCAAACAACTTCTTCTGGAATGAGTCCGCACATTGAACATTCTCCGTTGAAGTTGGACCAATTGAAGGCTGATGCATTTGTCAGTGACATCATCTATAACCCTTTGCAAACGAAATTGCTTCGTGAAGCGAGGGAAAAAGGGGCGGAAACGCAAAATGGTGTTGGTATGTTTGTCTACCAGGGTGCGCTCGCTTTTGAGATATGGACGGGCATCATGCCTAATACAGCAAGAATGACAGATATTGTCTCGAACAAACTAGGAGGTAACACATGTTAACAGGTAAACAGAAAAGATTTTTACGATCAAAGGCCCATCACCTAAATCCAATTTTTCAAGTTGGAAAAGGCGGGGTTAATGAAAATCTCATTAAACAAATTGGTGAGGCGCTAGAAGTACGCGAACTAATCAAGGTTAGCATATTGCAAAACTGTGAAGAAGACCGTAATGATGTGGGTCTTGCATTATCAAAAGGGGCAAGAGCAGAATTGGTTCAAATTATCGGTAACACAATTGTGTTATATAAAGAATCAAAAGAAAACAAACAACTTAAACTACCTTAAGGAACCTATCTATGAAAAAAATTGGAATTCTTGGCGGTACATTCAATCCTCCTCATATCGGTCATTTAATTATAGCTAATGAAGTGCTGGATGCTCTAGAGTTAGATGAAATTAGATTCATGCCAAATCATGTTCCTCCTCACAAGGAAAAAACGGAGGAAGTAACCGATATGGACAGGTTGGCTATGTTGGAAAATGCCATAGCTGGACACCCATCTTTTTATATTGAGGATATTGAAATAGAAAGAAAAGGCACATCCTATACGTATGATACGATTAAATTGCTGAAAGAACGCGAACCAAGCAATGAATTTTATTTTATAATAGGTGCAGATATGATTGAGTATTTACCTAATTGGCACCGGATCGACGAGCTTATGCACCTAGTCAATTTTGTCGGAGTGAAACGTCCCGGCTATAATGAAAAGACAGAATATCCAATCACGATGGTGAAGGTTCCACAAATGTTCATTTCTTCCTCTATGATACGAAGGAAATTGCGAACAGGAAAAACCGTGAAATATTTAATAGCAGATCCAGTGGTGAAGTATATTAAAGGGAATGGTTTATATGAATCGTGAGAAAGCATTAGCGCTCGTCAAAGAACAAATAACCGAGCGCAGGTATATTCATACGTTGGGCGTGGTCGAGTCAGCAAAAGAACTTGCCGAACTGTATGGGGCAGATGTCAAAAAAGCGGAACTGGCAGCTATTTTCCACGATTACGCAAAATTTCGTCCAAAAGAGGAAATGGAGCAAATAATAATCTCTGAAAAAATGGCGCCAGATTTACTTGAATTCAATATGGAACTGTGGCATGCTCCTGTAGGGGCTTATCTGGTAGAAAAAGAAGCCGGTATCACTGACCGTGAAATATTGGATGCGATTGCCTATCACACATCAGGCAGGGTCGGTATGAGCCTTTTGGATAAGGTCGTATATCTTGCTGACTATATTGAGCCTGGGCGTTCTTTTCCTGGAGTCGACGAAGTAAGGCAGACAGCAAAGGAAAGCTTGGATCGTGCTGTCATTCAAGCTTTAAGGAATACAGTTGTATTTTTAATGAAAAGAAATCAGGCAATTTACCCTGATACATTTAAGACATATAATGATTTAATCATGAATTTGAAGGAGAAGATGTAATGACTGAACGTGAACTTCTTGTAATTGCAGCAAAAGCGGCGGACGATAAAAGAGCGGAGGATATCGTTGCTCTAAATATGCAAGGTATTTCTTTGGTGGCGGATTACTTTTTAATCTGTCATGGTAATTCTGAAAAACAAGTACAAGCTATAGCTCGAGAAATGAAGAGCAAAGCAGACGAATCAGGGATCAATGTAAAACGCCTTGAAGGTTTTGAGGAAGCGAAATGGGTACTTGTAGACCTTGGAGATGTTGTAGCCCACATTTTCCATAAGGATGAAAGAAATTATTATAACCTTGAACGTTTATGGGGAGATGCACCTTTTGAAGATCTAGAGAGTGAATTGACTCCATGACTTACGAACGCTTTGCCTATGTATACGATGAATTGATGAAGGACGCTCCCTATGAAAAATGGCTGATGATCCTGACGGCGAAGCTGGAACAGTACGGAATTGGTGGAAGGAAAGTCCTGGACTTAGCATGCGGCACAGGAGAAATAACAGTAGAACTGGCGCAGCATGGATTTGATGTATCTGGTGTAGATTTGTCTGATGAAATGTTGATGGTTGCCAATGAGAAAGCGGCGAAGCTAGGGTTATCGATTCCCTTTTTTCAGCAGAATATGGCAGAACTCGAAGGGCTTGGTCTATATGACTGTGTCACGATTTTTTGTGATTCGTTGAACTATCTACGTGAGGAAGCGGATATTGCAAAAACGTTCTCCAGGGTGCATGAACATCTGAAGGATGGCGGATTATTTTTGTTTGATGTTCATACTATTTATAAGATGGAAGAAATCTTTCACAATAATACGTTTGCCGTCAATGATGAAGAGGTCTCCTATATTTGGGATTGCTTCCCGGGTGAAGAAGCATACAGTGTTGAACATGATTTAAGTTTTTTCGTGAGGGACAATGATAGTGGCTTGTACGACCGTTTTGATGAGTTGCATTATCAGCGTACCTATCCGGTAGAGCAATATAAAAAATGGTTGCAACAAGCAGGTTTTGAAGTTTCTGAACTTCTGGCGGACCTTGAAGAAGCACCGGTCGGTAAAGAAACCGAAAGAATCTTATTTGTAGCAAGAAAATAAATTAAGGGGTCAGGCCTCCTATCGTACAACACTGTGCGAAAGGAGGCCTGACCCTTTATTTTTTTATATTTTTAGAAGGAGAATAGATTTTGGATGCGAATATTAATAAGGATGGCCAAATTGTTTTTCAACCTCGTGAAGATCTTCTGCGAATTTTTCGTGTGTCGCTTGAAACAGATGATGAAACATTTCTCCGGTTTCAGCTTCTAAAACCTTAATTCCTTCCCCTGTGATCCCACCTTTTACGCAAACCTTTTCCTGTAAGGTCGGTAATGTGTAAACTCCCTTACCAAGCAATTCACCTAACCCAATCAGCATGTTCTCGGTCAAAGTCGTTGCGGTTTCTTTATCTATCTTCGTTGTTTGACATGCGGCTTCAATAAAAGCTTGTGCTAAAAAGCTAAAGAAGGCAGGTCCGCAGCTTACAATGTCGGAAGCTACCCGGGTGATATCATTTTCAATGATGACCGGTGCCGATATGGCAGATGCCAGATTAAATAAGGATTGCTGTGTCTCTTTGCTGCACCCTTTGCTGAAGCTCAGTAACGATACCCCTGATCCCACACGGTTCGTTATGCTTGGGATAAAACGGGCGCATGGAGCATTCACTTCTGATTCAAGCTGTGCCACTGAAAGCGGGCTTGTAATGGAGATAAGTAGTTGTTCTCTTTTTATATGGTGTTTGATGCCCTGTAAAAGGCTGTGAATTTGTAATGGTTTTACGCAGAGAAAAATAAAGTCTGCCTGTTGGACGATCTCGGCGGCGCTTTTCGCTACCTCGATACCGGGATGCTTTTCTTTCAGCACCAATGCTTTGGAGAGCGTTCTATTTGTAATG
>NZ_JBFUIB010000138.1:0-8628 GCF_056402095.1 Peribacillus sp. P4_C12 | reverse complement strand
AAGCTTGATTCATTTTCTATAATTTAGCAAATATACAAATGAACATCTAGGCTTCAGCCTGCATAAAATAACAGAAATAACCCTGTCAGTTGATTGCAGGAGAGAGGAATTCAACATGTTTCCTTGGAATTCACTTTTTTCTTTAAAAAATAACTCAAACCAAAAGGATTTCATGAAAAGTATGCAGCAAAGTGATGTACAATCGTTCATTGAAAAGGTATTTTCGCAGATGATCCCTGAAAATATGCAAGGAATGATGCAACAAAACGATACTAGCTCACAAAAAGAAAATACCAGAACTGAACACCCTTTACATGCCGAGGTATTTGAAACCCATTTATTTGTCTTTGTAAGAATTCCCATAGAAGATGAAGCATGGCTAAAAAAAATGAAACTTTACCATACATCTAATCAATCCATCGTTGAGGGAATCCCAGAAGAGTCGGACCGGCATGTAATTACATTGCCAGCTCTTGTAAAGAAGAAAGGAGCATCCGCACAATTTAAAGAATCAACATTGGAAATCCGTCTGCAGAAAAGTTTCAATGCCCAGTATTCAGAAATTGATGTATCCGATATTTAATTTGGCGTTACTGGAGCCTCACTAATGAATAAGTGCGGTTCCTGCTTTTGTGTTGATGTGAGTATTTGTAAAAACGATGCTATTTAGTATCGACTAAAATTATACGCGGATTTGATGAAATTCATTCTATTTAGAATCAATTCTCTTATTTATCCTATATATTTCAATGACTTAATAAAAAAAAGAGTGCACCCATATGATTCCCAGGGTACACTCTTCTATTAATCTATCATTCTTATTATTTTCCGATGAACTGTTGAGTCCAGTAGTTACCAGATTCTACGTAGCCTACTCCGATATGAGTAAAGCTTGAGTTCATGATGTTTTCACGATGTCCTTGGCTGTTCATCCAAGCTTCAACTACTTCTTCAGGTGTTTTTTGACCTTGTGCGATATTTTCCCCAGCTGATGTGTAGCTGATTCCGAATTTTTTCATCATATCAAATGGAGAGCCGTAAGTTGGGCTATTGTGATCAAAGTAATTTTTGTCTTTCATATCTTGAGATTTCAAACGAGCAACCTTGCTCAATTCTGTATCTATTTTAAGAGCTGCCAAACCTTGTTTTGCACGCTCTGCGTTAGTTAATTTAACCACTTGTTGTTCAAAAGCGCTTAATTCAGAGCTTGTCTCTGTTTTTTCATCAGTATTTTTTTCAGGTTGTGAATTCGTAGTTCCAGCTGGTTTTTGAACTGGTTTTTGAGCTTGTTCTTGAGCTGGTTGTTGAACTGGTTTTTGAACTGGTTTTTGAACTGGTTGTTGAGCTGGTTGTTGAACTGGTTGTTGAACTGGTTGTTGAACTTGTAAGGATTGTGAAGCAGGTAATGTTATGTTGTATTTAGTTAAATATTGGTTAAGGACTTTTTGCATATCTTCTTGATTAATAGATTTATATGTTACTTGTTTAACAGTATCACAGTTTGCTGCTTCTGCTTGGTTAGCTCCCACTCCAGTGAAAATTATAGCTGCCGCTGCTGCTGCTGACATAAACATTTTCTTTTTCATTCGTAATTCCTCCTGTAAAGTTCATTGGTGTTTTGTTTCTGAAATCATCATAACATGCGTTTTTTGTAATATAGGAACCATCTATTTCCATATGTTTTACAGGTAACGAATGTGAAAAAATTATAATCCAAGTTTCAGCGAAAGCAATCAAGAAAGCTATCTATATCTATGTTTTGCTATCTAGTACATATACTCATATTTTTCCAGACAATCCTTGTCAATGGTAGTTACATAGAACCATTTCCATGGAATACTAATAACTTTTAGTTGACATCTCGTTGTCAAACGCTCTAGTATGACTTTCTTTACTTTTATGTTACAAATTTATCGATTTAAAGTTGATTTTCGTCATTTTTATGTGTACTTTTTTCTTAAGTAATAGAATTCAAAATTCATATACTCTAAAACTAGTTTAAAATCCTTAATTTTTACAAAAATAAAAAACAATCCGGGTTAACCCCGAATTGTTTTAGTTTTATCAGTAAAATTATTATTTCTTTTCTTCATCATTCATCTCGTCCATTTCCTTTTTGCCTCCGTTTTCTTCAGGCTGACTTGGTTTGCCTATGACGAATTCCTCTTTAGGCATGTTGTGCATATTCCTTGCCGTTACATGAGCATAAACATAATAGGTTCCTTCTTTATCAAAGGTTTTTTCCAATTCATAGATACCTTTTCCTTTATGTTTTACAGCCGTTTTGTCATGGTCATCACTATTTGCAAGCCATATTTCAAAACTGACATCATCCGCATCCGTCACTTCTTCATCCCCATAAGTCACTTTTGCCTGAAACTTTACCGGCTCATTTATTGCTCCTTGAACAGGATCGACAGTTAACTCGACATTTAGCATTTTCGGAATTTCCTCTTCCTTGCCACATCCTGCCAACAAGATTAAAGCTGTACATACTAACATTATCTTTTTTATCATTGAACGTTTCCCCTTTTTTATGAAGTCCAATCTTCTTTTATGGTCGGAAGCACAATGCTGACTTTTGTACCTGTATGTTCCCTGCTTTCTATTTCAATTTTACCATTTTGTAGCTCCACCAATTTTTTCACGATGGAAAGACCCAGCCCCGAACCGCCATCAAAGCGGCTTCGTGCTTTGTTTACTCTATAAAAGCGATTCATGACATATGGTAAATCAGCTGCAGGAATCCCGTTGCCCGTGTCAGTGACTATGAGCTCGCAATCTCCTTTATGCTGTCTTAAAGTAATTTTGATGAATCCATCTGGATTCGTATACTTAACGGCGTTATCAAAGACATTATGAAGGATTTGCTCTATCCTTCCTTCATCTCCTAGTATAATTGGATCCGGATCTAGTTCGAGCTGTAAACCAAGCTGCTTTTCTTTTAATATCGGTTCATATTTGGCAAGTACATCTTCAATGAATTGCGCATAGGCAATTGGAGTTTTATTTAAAGTGAATTGATCACTGTCCAATTTAGATAGGTCCATCAAATCACCTACAAGCCGCTGTAGCCTAAATGCTTCCCTTGAAATAAGCTGAAGATATTTTTGCTCTTCTTCCTCATTTTTCACAACACCATCCAATATAGCCTGCGTGTAACCTTTCACGTAACTCAGCGGCGTCCGGAGTTCATGGGCAACATTTTCGAGAAACTCTTTTTTTCTTTCTTCCTCTAAATGAATGGATTTGGCCATTTCATTAAAGGCATGTGCTAGATTCCCTATTTCATCATGGCTCTTTACCTGAATCTGTATGTCATAATCTCCCTCTGAGACTCGATGGGCAGCTGTCTCGATTTCCTTAATCGGACTGACTAGCTTTTTCAACCATTTTGTTGTCAATAAAATGGAAACAATTAAGAATAAGAGAACGGCTGCCATCCATTTTGCAGCAAATTCCTTAAGTAAATCTGTAATCGAGTCTACAGGAATATATGTATAGATGATACCTTCGAGGCGGTCTTCATCAATCAAGGGAATGATAGCCGCTACGATGTTCTTTTCAAATCTTTGCTCATATCCCTCTTTTTCAACAACCTTTCCATCTAAGAGCATTTGCCGTTCTTCTGCAGAAATAAGGGTGTCATAATTGATTTCAAAGGGAAGGCAGGCACTTAATTCCCTTGGATTATTGACGACAAAGACCTCGCTGTCACTTTTACTGTTAAACCATTCAACTTGTTGTTTGAATTCATCACTGATCTCACCTCCGAAATAGTCCGCTCCAAGCAAGGAAGCTTCATTAACTAGATCGGTTTTCAACTTTTCCACATACAAATTTTTATAATAATATTGAGAAAGAGAATAAGCGAACAACACTGAAAGAATGATTGCTGTAATGACAGTTAGCCATAGTTTAAAAGAGAGTGATGACCACTTATTACTCATTTTTTTCCTCAATCTTATAACCAATTCCCCAGACAGTTTGAATATAATCGGCCGCCCTCAATTTCATCCTAAGCGTTTTGATATGGGTATCGACCGTCCGTAAAGATCCTCCATATTCTCCGCTCCAAACATTTTCAAGTAGTTGTTCACGGCTGAGTGCCTGATTTTTATGACGCATAAGAAATAGAAGCAATTCAAACTCTTTCAAGGTCAAATTGATTGGCTTCCCATCTAGCAGAACCGTTCTTGATTGGAGGTTTACATTGATTTTACCGAATCGGACGGAATTTTGATTTTCTTCATTCAATGACATTTTCCCTGTTCTTCTTAATACCGCTTCCACCCTTGCTACGAGTTCACCCGGATTAAATGGCTTTACAATGTAATCGTCCCCACCGAGCTTCAACCCTTTTACCTTATCCCATTCTTCACCTTTCGCACTAACAAAAATTACAGGAACATCCGAACTTGAACGGATTTTTTCACAGACGCAAAAACCGTCCATTTCTGGCATCATGATATCCAAAAGGATTAAATCGACTTCATATGTTTCAACCAGACTTATAGCCTCTTTACCATTTGCAGCTTGAAGGCATCGATACCCTGAGTTAAGCAAATACATTTCAACTAAATTACGCATATCTTCTTCATCATCAACGACTAAAATGGTGTAAACGTGCATGTTATCTACTCCCTCAACATCAATTGAAATGGACCCTGACCGACTTTGATGGTTTTTTTAACCTCGACTGTTTCAGCATCCATTACATACACTTCATCACTATCATATCCCGCCACAATCACGTCTTGTTTAAAGTTCGCCATTTCAAAAGGATTGACGCCGACCACTTTGCTTTTCACTTCTTCATACTGATCATTCAATTTATATAAGGAGCTAGTGCCATGACTGAGGATAAAAATCCCTTCAGCATTCTCAATGAACTTAATCGGCATAGTTGGGGCCTTCAACTTTTCCTTCAACTCTCCCGTTTTTGCCGAATAAATATAGAGATTTTCTTCTACTTGGTCTCCATCACCATGGCCGCCTATCCAAACTTCATCCTTTTCTTCCCTTAATAAGGTTCCTGTGGAAGAACTATGTATCGGAAATTCCATATCCACCTTTTTCGTCTCCAGATTGATTACCGAACATTTGGTATCGCCAAAGTTAATGACATACAAGCGATTCGCTTTCTCTCCTTGAAGAACGGTCAAGGGGCTTTTCCCAACCTTGACTATATCCTGCTCCTCACCTTTATCATTTAAAAAATAGATGGAATGATTCGACTGATTGACTGCCACGATGCTTTTTCCATCATGAAGCAACAGCATATTGACAATCCCTTTCCCTATTTCCCAGCTGTCTATCTGTTTTCCTGCTGATAATGAAAACACCTGGATTTTCTCCATCTCTTTTCCATAAAGGAGTATAGTATCTTTATCTGCTAGGAGCAATGCTCCGGTAAATGGCTCTGAAATATCCCAATTGGCAAAGGGTTGATAGTTTTCATCTATAAATGTAAGGGACGTATCCTTGATATTGACAGTCRCCAAAAAAGATTTATCTTTGTTAATTTTTGTATATGTATCACTTCTGTTACACCCACAAAGTAGTATGACGGCAAACAGAAGCGCAACACCCCACTTCATATTTTAGGCTCCTTATTCATTAATATCTATTTTTTTAAAATTTTAACAATGAGTTGTGAAAAAAGTATGAAGCAGAAAAGAATATTAACTAACATTCACTTGTGATATTTACTTCGAGGATGAGAGCCTTTCCAGTTCCGTGACATAGGCCATAACGATTGCGTTCTTTTTCTCATCAGAAAGCGAAGATTCCATAACTCTCTTAATACTGAGGTAAAACTTTTCAAGTATTGGTTTTCGGGCACGAGGATGGGTGTTTTCATCTAAAAGTTCACGTCGGATAAGCTCTGATAACACTTTTCCCCCTTCACTATTCGTTATTTTCCGATTATTCCAGATACTTATATAAGCTTCCAATAATGCTTCATTCATGACTATTTCTTTCATAAAATTATCCCTTCCATCCATTACTAATTTATACATATTAAGAATCAATTTCGTAAAGACTACCTTTATAATACAATTACACTTTTAAATATTCAAAAAAAGGAGTGAGTATAATGTCTCAAGTATACCGCTGTCCGAATTGCCGGACAAATAAATCTCGCTTCAATCTCATTCAGCAAATACCAACACCTGTTAAAAAGGATCCGCAATCCGGTGAGATTGTTGAACAATACTCGAACGATTCTCTTCAGCCCTTCCATCTTGCCTATAATGGTCCTGAGATTCGTGTGCAATGTGCAGCATGCGGATTAATTGAAGATGAGAAAACATTTGCAGCCTTTGGTGGGTTGCAGCAATAAAAATGGTCAGACCCGTTTAATGGGGTCTGACCATTTTCCAATCCCTTCCAATAGCCATTTTGGCCCGGTCAATGGCAATTGGAATAGCTTTATCGTCCTTATAAGCCTTCATCAAGTAAGGCATTCGCATTCGCAATCTCAATTGCTTTTTCTCGGACATCTTTATCAAGATTTTTCATTGAATCAGGGTAATCGTTTTTATTCCATGGCACAAATACCGCCTCCTTGAAAAGAAAGTTACCTTTTCTGTTCCCGTCTTTAATCGGTGGTAATCGTTTAATGGGCTGTTTTTGCTTCCAAAGCTTTTAACTGACTGATCATCATTTCTTTATCCAATTTCTCACCGATAATAACGATATTTAGTGGCATTTTTATCATTTCATTCATATACATTGGCATCCCGTAAGAGTATTGAAATAAATGAGGGTATTGTGAATGTGTGAAGAAAATGTATCCTTTCATTCGATAGACCGTTTCCGGAAGGGCCCTAAGCCAACCTTCAAAATCGGTTTGTGCCACTGCCCCTTCAAATGTATGAACAACGGCTGTTAAATGCAAATGGCTGTGGACATCTAATTTTTGATGGACTCTATGCTGTTTCCTATGCATCTGTTGCAGAGATATCAAGGAAACAGATGCATACTCTGTCAATAAACATACAGCTTCAGGATTCAGCCCTTGAATGGAATAAATAAGTTGAGCTGCCTCCATTTCGCTTACTAGATCTGCTTTATTTAATAAAATGAAATCCGCATGATGAATTTGCTCAGCAAGCAACTGGCGAAGCTGTGGAGAAAGCTCATCTCGGTCGCGCCACCTTAACAAGTCAACAACTGTGATAATCCCTTTATATTCCAGCTTCTTCGCAAATAGTGGAGACATAATGCCATCCAGCACTTCAACTGGATGCGCAGCACCTGTTGTTTCAATATAAACGGCGTCTAAATCATTTTCCGTCAACAATTCATGCAGCTGAACCTCGAGCTTATCCTGAATTGTACAACAGATACAACCGTCAAACAGCTCCTTCAGAGGTACGTCATCACCAATCAAACCGCTGTCCACCGATACACTGCCGAGCTCATTTAATAGCACGGCCACTTTTCTACCCACTTCACTTTCCTGCTTTAATATATTTCGAAGAAGCGTCGTTTTCCCGCTGCCGAGAAAACCACCTAATATGTAAACTTCAGTTGTTTTCATTCGTATCTGCTCCTATAATCCAGCTAAATTTAATTCCGTTAAATTTTATCATACTTGCCCTTCTAAAGCATCCGCGAAGGCCATATAAAAAAACCAGCCCGAAAGCTGGTTTTTCTCGATTGATTTATGCTTGAACTTCGTCTTTTTCGTAAATTGGAACCCAACCTGCTGCTGTTACGAAGATACGGATAGCTACAGTTTTTCTATCTTCTGCTAACGTGAAATAATGACGGGTAGATTCTGGTACGCTGATTAAATCACCAGGATTCAGTCGTACGTCAAACCATTTTTGCTCACTACCTTCAATAGCAAAGATACTGGTCCCACCGGCTATAAAACGTACTTCATCATCTTCATGATGATGTTCCTGTTTAAAGTTTTCAAGCATTTGATCCAAATTTGGGTTTGCATCGGATAGTGTGATGATATCATGTGCTTTATATCCGCGTCTTTCAGAAATCTCTGCAATTTCTGATTTGAACGTTACAAGGATTTCATTTTTATCGTCATCCGTTAGATCATATTTTTCTACCAGATGGGACGGTAATTTCGATATATCCCATTGTTCGTATATTACGCCTTGTGTTTCTAAAAATTTTTTTACCTGCTCACTGTTCTCAATAACCTCATTTGTTTCATGGAATCTAATTGTAGCCATTACCTATTCCTCCTCTATGAGTTTTTATCTTATAGAACCTGTAAATGCCTGTTGCTGATTAAGCAACAGTTGGTATTGAAACAAAAATTCACATGCTTCTAGAATTCTTTTTGCTTCGAGTCCACTTTTCCCCCAAACCGTGATTCCGTGATTTCGAATAAGCACGGCTCCTGAGTCTTCTTCGACATGAGGCGTGAACTTTTCAGTTAACAGAGGAATGTCAGCGTGATTGTATATTATTGGAATTCTCAACTCTGCATCTTCATTCCATCGCCCTGTCGCTTTAATAATTTCATGATTACGGAAAGTCACTTCCCCTTCATCTCCATATAATTCAGAAATCACATTATTTTCTACTGTATGAACATGGAGTACACAGTTCGCATTGGTTCTCTCGTAAATCACTGTATGAAGCAGAGTT
>NZ_JBFUIB010000137.1:0-8711 GCF_056402095.1 Peribacillus sp. P4_C12 | reverse complement strand
GCTGTATACAGGTGAACAGAATCTTTCCTAAAAAACCGAAGTCCTCCAAAAAGAATGAATACTATAATCGCAACGAATACACATAAGATAAAGGTGTTTAAGAAAAGCAAACCTGGTGAATGTGGGAGGTTTTGTGAATCCATCATACCGTTCACAATCACACCAAAAAGATGAAGTGGTGAGAAACCACCCGCAGTCACCCCTATAAGTAGCATTAATCCCATCATAAGAGGATTAATCTTGTATTGAAAGGCAACTCGTAACGCAATTGGACTTAAGATAGAAGCAGAAGCAATGGCAGATGTACCGATACTGGTCAAAATAGCACCCAGGGCGAACATAACCCATGGAATTAAGCCGGTGTTACCTTTAACCAAAAGGAGCCCCCATCTACTAATTAAGTCGATGGTTCCATTTTTTTGGACAATTGCAAATAAGAATGTGACTCCTGCAAGTAGGACGAATAGATCTGCAGGAAATGCACTAAAGATCTCGTCAACGCTTAGCCCACTGACTAACACACCCATGATAAAAGCTGCAACAAAACCGATAATACCGATGTTTATTGGGAGAATAGCTCCAATGATAAACATAAGTAAAAGTAATATAATAGCTCCGATTTCTATGCTCATAAAATGACCCCCTAAGTTTAATAAATTGCTCATGTGTGACCTGATCAAATGTGCTGAACAAATCCAATTGCTAGCGTCTTAGAGGTAGGCTCGCACTGTAACAGACACATAAGAAAAATACTCTATAAAAATTTAAAACTTTGATTCACAAGTCTGAAAACGCTTTCAAATAGAAAAAATATGAATGCCAATAAATAACCTTATTAGGGAATTATTTTTTTGAGTTTTTTTCAAATGAAGAGTAATTGTCAACAATTTATTAATATCATCAAGAGTAATTGCATAATACAAGACACGTTTAATTTCTGTTAAACCAATTGTAGAGTAGTTTCATTTCTTTAACCTCCTTTCCTTAGTTTAAAAAACTAATGGCGATTGTCGACAAAATTATGCTGATGCTTGTAATTCTAATGAAATTAGAATTTTCTGTCAATGTTTTTTTTATCAATTTTATTAAATTCCCTTAATCCATAATAGGAGGGTGTAAATTCAAGAAGTTTTGTTAAACCAGAAGTTGGTTTTTGTACCCTATGTATTTGAAAGAATAAACCGCATTTTGGGAAAGGCAAATAAGCCTGATCGTAGAGATAGGCTTTTTCACTTTTTTCAATTGCTAAGTTTTCATGTTGAAAAAACAAGGGAAAGTGTTTTTAGGTAGGAAACTATGGAATATGGTTTTATAATTTTGTTTTTCAACGTGCTTTTCTTCTAGTGTCATAGTTCATACAGTAATACAGTCCTCATCAACATTCATACCACATGCACATTCAATAACTACATTCATTGAAAACACCCGTTTCAGCTTCAATAATTGGAATTGGTAAGATCAACTTGACCTTTGTTCTGCATGGATTGTTAAGGGAAAATCTAATTATTAAAGCCTTTAATGCTAGGTTGTGATTTACCTCTAGGGTTAAAGACTTTTTGGTTATGCTTTATTAAAACTTTTTTTGCATCATCAAATTGTTTTTTACGTAAATGATTTAAAATAATATGGTGTTCTTTAAGTGATTTATTAATATTCTCTACCCATTCAAAAGAAAGTCGTTGCAATGATAGTAGCGGTAGTCCTAATCTCGAATACATATTGGCGATAATATCACTTTTACTCATTTCGATAATCCCCAAGTGGAACTTTTGATTCAACATCGCGTATTCCAAACGGTCACCATCAACCAGATCCATCTTATTAACAAGCTGTTCCATATGAATTAGAGATGATTCAGGTGTATCGAGTTCTGCAATCCTCTCTATTGCCAGGCTTTCGAGCATCATTCTTATTTCTAACAGATCAATAATATCTCTTTCTGAGTAGCCCTTTACAACGGAACCTTTTCTTGGGATCCGTTCAACTAAACCATCGATTGCTAATAAATAAAAAGCTTCTCTTATTGGGGCTCTGCTTGTCCCAAATTCTTCAGCATAATTAGCTTCTATTAATTTGTCTCCTGCTTTAAGTTTCCCAGTAATAATTTCTTCAGTTATTTTCTCGGCTATCAGCCTAGATAGTGAGTTATTATCAAAAATGTTGTTATCAACCATTATTTGTCCTCCTTAACCTGGACATGAGTTTTGAACTTTTATTAATGTATACAATACCAGAACTTTTAGAAAAATCGAAGTAAACTTTTTGGGAAAATCCTACTCATTTAAAAATTTTTTTTAAAAAGCAAAATATAGTCATCAAACTAAGTCAATTGAAATGAGAAAAAGGGTGAAGATTGCCACTCTTTTTAGAAGTAAATACAACCAATGTTATCGACAAAATTGAAAATACACGTAATAAGCCTGAAAATAAATAGTCAGAAAATTATATAAATTAATAATTATTAGTTGAATTTACATTAAAAGTATATTAGGATGTAATCATTCACAATAAACGATTGTCGACAATATACTATTTTAGTTTCGGTATATGATAATTTTATAAAAGAGCAAGTAAAGGCGTCATCTAATTCAAATTTATTAAAGGGGTGAATTCAGCATGAAAGTTACGATTAACCGAACTGAAACGAATGGGAAAATTACCTTACAAGAAAGCGGCGGATTTGCGATAGTGACCATACACCGACCAGAATTAAAAAATGCACTGACAAATCGAATGTGGAAAGATTTAGCAGAGATGGGGAAAATGATAACTCAAAATCCAAAAAATAAAGTCGTAATATTACGTGGAAGTAAAACTCATTTCTCTGCTGGCTCCGATATTAAACAATTTAATGAGTTAACAATTGCTGAGGCAAATGAGGCATTTCGATTAATGGAAGAAGCCATTTCTACTTTTGAAAAAATACCATTACCTACAATAGGCGCCATAAATGGTCCTGCGTTAGGTGCCGGTTTTGAATTGGCCTTARCATGTGACATACGAATTGGCACGCCACACACACTAATGGGAATTCCTGTTGCAAGACTAGGGATTACTTTGAACCAACCATTTGCGAAAAGAATAGCCGACATGATCGGAAAAAGTAGAACAATGGATCTAGTTTATACGGGTCGTTTATTAAATCCAACAGAGTGCTATCAATTGGGCCTAATCAATTATCTTCTAGATGATGAAGAAGATATTAATCATTTCATTATAAATCTTGGCAAAAGGATCTTGGAGCAGTCACAAGCCTCCCTTTTAGCTGTAAAACGGTCAGTTGCTTATAATTATCCGACTATTTCCATTCCATGGGAAACGGGCATTCAATCCAGCGTTGACCCTATTGACTTTCCAGAAGGTGTTCGATCTTTTGTAGAAAAAAGAAAACCCAACTTTCAAAGGAGACGATAATATATGCAACCACTAAAAGGAATTAAAATAGTAGATTTAACCCGTATTTTGAGTGGTCCATACTGTACAATGACACTTGCTGACCTAGGTGCAGAAGTAATCAAAATAGAGTCCCCAAAAGGTGACGATACAAGAGAGTGGGGTCCCCCTTTTTTACTAAATGAAAGCGCTTATTTTTTAAGCGTTAATCGAAATAAAAAAAGCATGGTACTCAATTTAAAAGAAGAAACAGGGAAAGAAATTTTTTTAAAGTTAGTTAAAAATGCTGATGTTGTAGTTGAGAATTTCCGTCCAGGTACTTTAACGAGACTTGGTATAGGTTACGAGGTACTTAAAGAGCATAATCCAGGAATTATTTTAGCTTCAATTTCCGGATTCGGTCAAACTGGTACATATTCACAGAAACCAGGATATGATGTTTTAGCCCAAGGTATGGGCGGGTTAATGTCAGTAACAGGAGAACTCGGGAAAAGACCTGTGAAAGCAGGATTTTCCATGGCGGATGTCGGTACTGGAATGTGGGCAGCTTTTGGCATTTTAGCAGCTTTGCATGAACGCAATCATTCTGGCGAAGGTCAGTGGGTAGACACATCCCTACTGGATACCGTTGTTTCGTGGCAAACTTATTTAGCAGGCAATTATTTTGCGACAGGAAAAAATCCAGAACCACTGGGAGATGCTCATCCAAATATTGTCCCTTATCAAGTATTTGAAGCATCTGATGGATACTTCATTCTTGCTGTTGGGAACGATGGTTTATGGGATAGATTTGTTGAGGTGATGGATTTACAATCCATAAAAGATCAAAGGTTTGTAACCAATTCAAAGAGGGTGGAAAACCGAGAGATACTTATTCCTCTCTTAAATAAAGTGTTTCAGAACAAAACAATTAATGAGTGGATAGCATTATTTGAATCAGTGAAAATTCCGTGCGGTCCAGTAAATAAGTTTTCAGACATTCTAAATGATAAACATATGTATGAACGCGAAATGATAATTGAGAGGGAGCACCCAACACTTGGGCCTATTAAAATGTTAGGAATTCCAGTTAAATTTTCAAGAACACCAGGGGAGGTTAAAACTGTGCCACCTCAATTAGGGGAACATACGACCGGGATTTTGGAAGAGTTAGGTTATAGTGATGAAGAAATCTCACGCTTTGCTGAATTAAATATTACAGCTCCAGAAAAAGCTAGTCTAATAGAAAAATAGATGAAAAAAGTATCCTTTATGGAAGCCTAGGAGGATAAAGATGTTAATAGACCCGGAGACGCTAACATCTAAGGAAATATATAAATTGCTCATTGGTTCAGTTGTCCCAAGACCGATTGCTTGGGTTTCTACGGTTAGTAGAAATGGAGTATATAATTTAGCACCTTTCAGTTTTTACAATGTTGTTTCGCGAAACCCGCCAATGCTCGGCATTTCAATAGGTCCAGGTGTCGGTGAAAGAAGTGGAACAGAAAAGGATACGTTGACAAATATACGTAGTGAAAAAGATTTTGTCATCAATGTAGTGTCCAATAAGGTTGCAAATCAGATGCATTTAAGTTCTGGTAATTTTCAACCTGAGGTTGATGAGTTTAAGAGTGTAAATGTAACACCAATGGAAAGTAAGATAGTAAAATCTCCATTAATAATGGAAGCAGATATAAAAATGGAATGTCGATTAGAGAAAATTATCGAACTTGGATCAGATCATCTCGTAATTGGCAGACTTGTTCAATATCATATTATTGACGATTTATATTGTGATGGGAAGGTCAATATAGGAAAATTACAACCAGTTGGTCGCCTTGCTGGAAATTATAATCTTGTTGAAAATATTTTTCTTCTCCCCAGATAAAAAAGGGAGTGATAATCTGATGAAAGCCATTTATGTTAATCGATTTGGAGGTCCAGAGAAATTAGAAGTAATAGAAACAACTGTGCCTCTCATAGCTCCAAATCAAGTTCTAATACAAGTTGCCGCAGTGAGTGTTAACTTTGCTGATATAAAAGCAAGATTAGGTAAGTATCATGGAAAAGGCAACCCGCCTTTTATACCAGGATTAGATGTAGCTGGGATAGTAGAATCTGTAGGTAATTCAGTGAAAAATGTAAAGGTGGGGGATCKGGTAATTGCCTTTCCAGCCAACGGTTCTTATTCAGAATATTGTGTGGCTGATGATAAACTAACCTATGTCATTCCTGGTAATGTTAGCTTTGATATTGCAGCAGCATGCCCAGTTGTTTCAGTAACTTCATATAATCTACTGTCACAATCTGCGAATGTAAAAAAGGGAGAAATCGTTGTTATTCATTCTGCCTCTGGTGGAATAGGTACAACTGCAATACAAATTGCAAAAGTATTAGGTGCAAAGATGATAATTGGAACAGTGGGAAGTGATGAAAAAATTGCAACAGCTAAAAGCGCAGGTGCAGATGCTGTGCTTAATTACAATACAGAAAGCATGGAGCAAAGAATTCTTGAATTAACAAATGGACAAGGTGCTGACGTTATTCTCGATTCAATTGGGGGGAAGATTTTTGAAGAAAGTATGAAATATCTTGCTCCTTTCGGAAGAATTGTCTGTTTTGGAAGCTCATTAGGAGAATCAGGTGTAGTCAAAACCAACGATCTCCATAAAACATGCCGTTCCGTATTAGGATATAGTTTAGGAACCCAGTTAAAGGCACGGCCAGAAGCATTAGCTCAACCAGTTTCAGATGTATTGAAATTAATTGAAAACAAGGAATTAAAAATAGTCATAAGTAAAAAATTTAAATTAAACGAGGCAGCAGAAGCACATAAATGGATTGAGAGTAGGAATAGTGTAGGGAAAGTTCTGTTAATTCCATAATGTGAAAGAGGATGATTAATGAAGAGTGAGGTTAACGAGTCACTTCATATTTTCATCCTCTTTTCTATTAATCTTTTTCTAAAGTAAGACTAGAAATATAAACATCGATTGAATCTAGCTCAATTTCCAAGACAGAAAGGAGAATAAAGGTGATTTTCTCTTGAATCATTTCGATCATTTTTATAATATTTTGATCAATCGAGGAAACGAGTTCGACCTGTATTTGTAGTTTAGGGACATTGGAGAAATTATATCTAATGTTGCTAACTTTTGACACCTCGACTAAGTTTTTGCAACTGAAAATTGTAATATCTTTTAAGGCAGTTTCAGATATGAAGATAGTACCTTTGTTAAAGTTTGGCTGAATAATTGTTGTTTCACCAATATATATTTTTTGATTAGAAAAGATTTTCTTACCCTTTAAGATTATCTTTYTAACCATGCTAGGTTCGATTTGAATATATGGGATCGGTATGACATGTTTTTCTTCTGTCTTTCGTACAAAGAGTGCCATTTTAATTTCCTTACTGGAACGGATATCAGATACATCAGTATATTGGTCAATTTTCCCTAATTTTAATTTTTGGGCAATTAAATCAACCATTTTGATTGAAGTACCTACTATTAAAATTTTATCAATCGAAGCTCTATGAATAGCTTTTATTACTTCTTCTTGATGCTCATCGTAATGAAATATAGCTCGCTTAACCGCCTTAATATAATTTTTTTCGTATTTTGCAGAAGTTCCTGCAATTTTCCGGCCTTTAACAATTAAAAGACCATCGTCAATAAAGGCAGGAATCCCTTTTTTATGGGTATATTGAAGAACAGAAGTGCTCTTTCCGGTACCGCTTTTTCCAACTAATGCAAAAACTTTCAAGAAAAATCCCCCTTAACTTCCGGTTTATATAAAATTTACCTTTTAAAGATAATTTTTATATTCTAGCAAATATCGAATTGAAGGAAATTACTTTTGAGTCAATTTCCCTTCTAATCCATTAATAAAATAAATAAAATAGTTAACAAAAAATGTGATTAGAAAAACTGATTAACACAAAATCCTTTGAAAAATAAGGTTTCAATCTTAAACGCATACTAGATTATTGGAAAATAAGTATAAATTGTTAACAATTTGTTGAAGGGAATTTAGCGATAACATATAATATACTCAAAGACATTATATCATTCTTAAGTGGTTGTTCAAAAAGGTCAGGAAAAGTTCCGCAAAAAGAAAAAAGATTTTTCTTATCGCGAAGTTATTTCTAGGAAACTGACCCTAGTATTGTGAATCTCTTCATTGATTCGCTTTTTTCCTCCTTTTTGAGCATTCGCTTAAAGTTATTTGTAAAAGAGGTGTATTATTATGGAGGTCGATAAGCATCTTCCAAAAATTATTGCAAGTCAAATCGTTACTGATATTATAAATAACGTTTTGGAATCCGGGGAAAAAGTAATTGAAGAGCGATACGCGAATAGTTTTGGTACTAGTCGAGGTCCAGTTCGAGAAGCACTTTATATATTAGAAAATGAAGGGATGATCGAGAGAATTCCCAAAAGGGGTTCATTTGTAAAAAAATACAACAGACAGGATCTCTGTGATTTATTTGAAGTCAGAGGATCTCTAGAAAACATGTCACTAAGCCGCCTTAAATATCCATTACAAGAGGATCAGGTAAATGAAATTGATCAAATAATTAGTGATATGGCTACTGCAAATATGGAAGTTTATGCACAACTAAATAATGATTTTCACTATAAAGTCTTGTCTTTATCAGGGAATGAGGTTTATAAAAATATTTTTTCTCGTTTGGGAACACCATTGATAACCTTACAAAAGTTAGTTTTAGAAACTCCTGAAAGTGTAAAGCAATCGTATGAGGAGCATAAAATGCTTTGGAAGGCTATAAAAGTAGGGAAAATTAATCTTGCAAAAGCAGTGTTAGAAGACCATATTGAAAGTGGTAAAAGAAGGTTTTATGAAGCAGTTGAAAAAAATAAAAAATAAAGGAATGTATCTTTTATTTTTTGTCCTAAATTATCAAAATATTTAAAATAATATAAAAAGTGCAAGTCGAAATGATTATTCATTAAATGGACATTGAATAAAAAAAGGGATTGTAGATGGAAATGGAAACGGAAACGTTAGAAGGTTTTAAACTATTAACATTTAGCCGTCTTCTAGAAAGAAATGCTATTAATATGAAAATGATTTAGGGGGGTAAAGGTTATTGAGCTGTTTTAGAAAAATGATGATATTGACATTCTTATGATTTCGGAACAGGTAAAGCCTTTTGCTCTGGAGAAGAAGATACAACGAAATTCTTAATTGTGATTATGGAGGAAAATGGTGACATGGTTAAAAGCAGGTGAATCCAACGATACCTGTTATTGGTGTAATTAAGGAGTAGGCTGAAGTATTTCTGAACGAAGAGAACTTGAAGATAAGTCCAATCA
>NZ_JBFUIB010000136.1:0-8728 GCF_056402095.1 Peribacillus sp. P4_C12 | reverse complement strand
GAGTATTTCGACCTTCGCGGATTTAATTCGTCCTTCTCGTCGAGTATTCCGACCTTCGCGGATTTATTTCGTCCTTCACGTCTCAATTTCGGCCTTCGCGGATTTATTTCGTCCTTCACATCGAGGAATTCGGCCTTCGCTGAATTATTCCGACCTTCACGTCGAGTATTTCGACCTTCGCGGATTTAATTCGTCCTTCTCGTCGAGTATTCCGACCTTCGCGGATTTATTYCGTCCTTCTCGTCGAGTATTTCGACCTTCGCGGATTTATTTCGTCCTTCTCGTCGAGTATTCCGACCTTCGCGGATTTAATTCGTCCTTCACGTCTCAATTGCGGCTTCGCGGAATTTTCCCGACCACAAACCCGATTACGAGAGCATTTAATCCACCATTAAAAACTCTCTGGATGATAGCGATATACTTCTAAATCAATTGTGTCCCGATCTGTGAATGTGACTCCTTCGCTTTCTAGCATCCATTTCTGGTGGGACGCGGCGTCTTCTGCTTTTATACCAATCTCACCTTTGGCATTGATCACCCTATGCCAAGGAAGGTTATATTTTCCGCTGCTAGAATGAAGAATCCTAACAACCTGTCTTGCACCGCGGGGACTTCCAGCAAGCTGTCCAATCTGCCCATATGTCATCACTTTTCCGGCGGGAATATGTTGAATAATCGTAATCACTCGTTCAGTAAAACTCTCCAAATCCCTCTCTCCTTATTAGTAATTTCAGTTAGCCAAAATCGTAATTTTATCATCGGTTATGAGAACTCTATGATATTTAATCAAGTTTGATTTAAGCGCGGCAGGTACTCTGTAATCATCATAAGCACATACAGAAATCAAGCCTCGTTCAGTAATCAATTTATCAATACCTTTTTCATATTCACCTATTGCATCCAAAACTTGGTCGTCATTTCCCCATTCAATATGGCCCCAGGTTCTGATGAACATATTCCTTTCAGAATATGTATCGATATTTTCCAAGAAATATTTAACCATCGTTGAAGGATGGAAATCGCCATGAAAACAATAAAAATCAAAATTATTAATATGATGCACTTTCGCCAATTGCTCCTCATTTAAATGAAGTTGCAATTTCTTATATACGAAAGGAAAGATTCGATCATTTTCGACGACCAAGATATGATCCCCCTGCTCAACACCGGAAATAATGAACATAGCCTCATTCTCCATGTAGGTTTCCAGTTCATTAAAACAGTATAATATATGGGCCCCGTTCGATTGCTGTATATCTTTAATCAGTTGTTTCATATTGTTATCCAAAATGGATCTCCCCTTTTAATACATCAGTCACCACAGTGTATTATGTCTAACTTTACCTATTATTCGTGTGTTTGTAAAATTCAATGAATACTATAATCTGTTTTTTATACAAAATTTAAGTAGAAACTAGTGTGAATATTTACAATATAATAGTATAGCGAACTACCTCTGTCCGCTTGTTACGAAGCAAAGGTAGCCTAAGTATGATATATTGCTTAATGTACAAATTCCGATGTTAAGCGTCTCTCTTTAAACTACTAATTTATTTAGGCTGTGCACTATAATCACAATTTAAATCACAGGATAATAGGGTACATAACGTGGATTACAATAATAAGGCGGTCTAGGTCCTATGAGGGGCATTTCAAAAGTGTAGGAATTAAAATCGTATAACAACTCTACTTTTTCATCCGACTGTCCGACCAAGAGCAACTTCACTTCTTCGCTAAAATAATATTGCATAATGAGGCCTCCAAAGTCTTTTTTTCTACCCTTCAGCATATTCAAATTGCACAGCAATGAGCCGGTACTTAAGCTGGTTTATTCGATTTTATCATGCACGGCAATAGCCTATTTGACATAAGGTAAGCCGACTATATTCTTTTTAGGAGGATTCCTCATGTCACAAGACAATCAAAAGAAGGCATCCGATCAAGACTATCCCATGTATCCCAACTATGGAAAGATCACACGTTACCAAGACATTCCTATCACGGTTCCGGAACAGCGCCAATATCTCCAACCCGGTGTAGAAAAACTAATGGTGCCCCAACCAATCATTGAAAACCTTAATTACTAAATTAACAGGAAAGGTCGCACTTATAACAGGAGGTGACAGCGGGATTGGTGCAGCAGTAGCGATTGCTTTTGCAAAAGAAGGCGCAGATGTTTCTATTGCTTATTTGGATGAACATGAGGATGCCAATCGAACAAAATCGAGAATTGAAGAGCTTGGACAACATTGCTTATTATTGCCTGGTGACTTAAGAGAAAAACAGCAATGTATCCATATCGTGGAAGAAACCATCGAAACATTTGGAAAGCTAGATATTCTTTGTAACCACGTCGGTATTCAATTTCAGCAAGTAAGCTTGCTAGAGATCACGGATGAGCAGTTCGATAATACCTTTAAAGTAAACATCTATTCACACTTTTACACAACTCGAGCAGCCCTTCCGTACTTAAAAGCAGGAAGTTCTATCATTAATACATCTTCCGTTGTGGCCTTTAAAGGTCATAAACAATTGATTGATTACACAGCAACTAAAGGGGCTAACATTGGTTTTACTCGTGCACTGGCAAACAGTCTAGTAGATAAAGGCATCCGGGTAAACGCTGTTGCTCCTGGACGGGTATGGACCCCCCTCATCCCCTCTAGTTTCTCCGCAGACGAAGTTACCCAAGTTGACAATCCAATGGAACGCCAAGGCCAGCCCTTTGAACTAGCCCCTACCTTTGTCTATCTCGCTTCCGATGATTCACGTTTTGTTACCGGACAAACACTTCATGTCAATGGCGGGGAAGTGACATCATCCTAACGGCTCTCTATAAATCTAGGATTTACGCAACTTAGACGACATGCCCCCCTTTTTCATTTGACTACTCCAATGATTATGTTAGTACCTTAGGAGTATGTCTTTTGCGATTCCTTACAAGATCGCTTTCGGCTTTGAAGGTTGTAGAGCTACAAAATTAGACTACCTCAGTCCGCTCGGTTAAAAGCAAAGGGTAGTCTAATAATGGTTTTATTTATATGACTTAAAATGATAGGGCAGTTCAGCCTTTATCTTTTCTTATAAATAATCATCGCGCTAAAGCAGTAAATCTGTTTCTCTTCCTCATCACCTGTAGTGGCGACATTGTATTTGATATCTACAATTTGATTATCACGGATGTCTTCAAGGAAGACATTCATTTCATCTTCTAAGTCCTGTTCATGCTCATAATCAAATAATTTCACTTGAATCATCGGCTCTCCCCTGCCCTTTTTACTATAATGATAGTTATTGAGCAGGATTCCCATTTTTCCTTAAAATTATACCTGACTGGTTTTCAAAGCGGATAATAAAGCCACTACTTCATTGCCGACTTCTTCTGTAGAAGATACCCCGCCCATATCAGGAGTCAGGGTCTTTTTATCAACCATTACCTGTTCGATCACATCTAATACTTTTGCGCCCCAATTTTCATGCCCAAAGAAATCAAGAATCTGACTCGCTGACCAAAGAGCAGCAAGTGGATTGGCAATGCCTTGATGAGCAATATCCGGCGCTGAACCATGAATCGGCTCAAACATCGAAGGATAGACTCGTTCCGGATTTAAATTGGCACCGGCCGCCAGACCCATCCCACCTGCAATGGCTGCACCTAAATCGGTGATGATATCACCAAACAAATTGGATGTGACAACGATTTGAAACCGTTCCGGCTGTTTAACAAAAAACATGCTTGCCGCATCAACCAAATAGGAGTGTGTTTCTACATCAGGATATTCCTGTCCGACTTCTTCAAAAACCTGATCCCAAAAAACCATCGAATAATTCAATGCGTTCGCCTTACTTATACTAGTTAGTGTTCTTCCTGTCTTGCGCGCCAGTTCATACGCATAGCGGATGATCCTCTCCGTTCCTTTTCGCGAAAAAACCCCCGTCTGCAGCACGACTTCTTCTGGCTTCCCTTTGAATAACCAATCACCAGCACCTGCATATTCGCCTTCGCTGTTCTCACGGATGACTACCATATCGATTTGTTCACGCGTCACGTCTTTTAACGGACAAGGTGCTCCCTGAAGCAATTTAACAGGACGAACATTCACATATTGATCGAATTGCTTTCTGATTTTCAGCAGAAGTTCCCTTAGTGAAATATGGTCCGGAACGCCAGGATAACCGACAGCCCCAAGATACACGGCTTCATACTTCTTCAACTGCTCCATACCATCGTCGGGCAGCATCTTCCCGTGCTCGAGATAATATTCGCAGCCCCAAGGAAAATATGTAAACTCGAACGAAAAATCCCCAGATAATTCAGCCACCTTGTTTAGTACTTTCACGCCTTCATTGATCACTTCGGGACCAATTCCATCTCCCGCAATGACCGCTATTTTATAAACATTCATTCAGCGGACGCTCCTTTATCTATATTTTCAGATTTCAACATCCTAATTTTAACATATAATCACCATTTTCCTTTTTCAAACTCATCTTCTATTTGAAACAGCCATGAGTTGGGTGAGAGAAAAAAATCTATCTCGGAACCACTACGCTATTTTATGAAAAAGCATGGGTATAAGAGTATCTGCGTTAAGGATTTGCCGGACAATTTCTTTAGTTATAACCTTGATAAAAGGTTCTATAGATATAGGATTGACTAAAGACAAAAGAGCCCTTACATGGTGAAAGGGCTCCTGCGTCATGCCTTTAAATATGCACGTCTTTCCGCATATTCCCGGCATTGTGAACAAACAGTAATCTTTTTTCTTTCTTTATTGTAATAAAACGTTACGTTCTTAGATTTCCGCTTACAAAAGTAACAAGTTTTTTTGAAAAAACCCATTACTTAACGATAACTTCGCCGTCCCATTCAAGCATTCCGCCAACCATGTTTGCCACTTTATAGCCTTGTTCCTGAAGATAATGGCACACATTTTCACTGCGGCGTCCTGAACGGCAGATAAAAATATATTCTTTTTCTTTATCAAAATAGTCAAGGTTGGCTGGGATATCATTCATACGAATATGTTTAGCGCCTTCAATCATGCCTTCTTGCACTTCTTCGTCTTCACGTACATCAACAAGCTCCATAGCTTCGCCTGCCTCAAGCTTAGCTTCCACTTCTTCTGTTGTAATGATTTTGATTTCTTCCATACTTAGCACCTCAAATTATTGTTTAATTTTTCTTATTTATTATAACAAATATTCCAGCCAAACATTACTTTATGGATTATGGACATTTAAGGTTCACATCCAACCGACCAGCTAATTGAAAATGCATTTTCACTTTTTTCTACCATAGGCATTCCATTATGATCAAAACATTTATTACTGGCATCCATTATACCTCGATGACTATAATAAGAATTAATAAAAAGCATACACATTATCATTAGAAATGTTAAAAAACATGCTAATCCTAGAAATTGTTTTTAATTTTCCCCCATATTACTCCTCCATCCATTAACTAAAGTCCTTTCGCGAAGTACATGTCTAATAGTATGGTATATACCCTCGGATGTTCGGCCTTATTTGTAATATGTTCCCATATTTATACTACATGAAAAAAGTCCAGTCCTCCATCCATTTAGATGGTGAGGAACTGAACCCCTATTTTAAAAAACACTCATCTTTTTATTATGTCTATAAACAATTCTGATAATAGCACCTAACAAGGCAGCTAATTTAAAAAATAAAACGCCAGCGAATATCATTTTCGCTAGCGTTTTATTTTGAACTAATGAATCATTCTTAATGTCTGAAACCTAACTCATATTGTTTAGGAATCTTAACTTGTTTATTCAAAGTTTTAGATGCTTCTAGAGACCAGTAAGGGTTGCGCAACATCCCTCTTCCTACGGCCACCAAGTCTGCTTCTTCATTTCCAATGATTGAGTTTGCAAGAATTGGATCATCTAATCTACCTACAGCAATCACTGGAATATCCAAAGCTTTTTTAATTTCCCTAGCCAATGGCGTTTGATAGCTAGCATGCGTGCCCGGTCTTCCGTCTGCTCCAATTGGGCCTTCTCCGCCAGAGCTGACATGGAACATATCCACACCGGCTTCTTTAAAGACTTTGGAAAACTCAATACTTTCTTCCAGACCGTATCCGCCTTCCACGTATTCTTTTGCAGAAATACGCATAATTAAAGGCATATCAGCCGGCATTTCGCTTTTCACTGCTTTAATTACTTCTACTCCAAATTTAGTTAAGTCTTTTCCGTATTCATCTTCACGTTTATTCGTAAGTGGCGATGTGAATTGGTGAATTAAATATCCGTGTGCCCCATGCAATTCAATAACGTCAAAGCCTGCTTGAACGGCTCTTCTAACTGAGTTACGGAATTTATCGACCATTTCCCTAACTTCTTCCGTCTCCAAAGCTCTTGGTGTCTTAAACGTTTCGTCAAACGCGATGGCTGATGGTGCTACCGGCGTTTCTGCATCCTGTGCTTTACGCCCTGCATGAGCAATTTGGATACCGATTTTTGCACCGTATTGATGAACTTCTTTAACAATTTTGGCGAAAGCTTCAACTTGATCGTCAGACCACAATCCAAGATCACCATTCGAAATACGTCCGTCCGGCTCTACATCGGTCATCTCTACTATAATTAATCCAGCTCCGCCAACTGCTCTGCTTACATAATGATGAAGATGCCAATTTGTAGGGATACCATCCTCGGCTTCGACAGAGTATTGGCACATTGGTGGCATAACAACCCTATTTTTAAGTTCAAGCTCTTTTATACGATAAGGTGAAAATAAATGAGTCATATTTTTTATATCTCCCTTACAGATTATTTTTTAATGCATGCACATGCATTTATATCATCTTGATAACTTTGTGTCAATTAATCAGATTCTCTTGAACACCTAATTCTGATGTTGTAAACGTTATCCTCTGTTGGTACATTTATTTTTATTTATGTTATATTTAAAATAAGTAAGCAGAGGTAGGCGAAAATAATTGTCCAGTGAACAAAACCTTATAAATACATGGCTATCCTTTACACGTATTCATGCCGAGCTCTCAAATGAGCTAGATCGAATATTGCAAGCAAGACACCAAACGACTTTAAATGAGTTTTATGTTCTATTATTTTTATCGAAAACACCGGCAAAAAAACTGAGGCTATTAGAATTGCAGCAGTTAGTAGGCTTAAGCCAAAGTGCAATGTCCAGACTTTCTGTAAGAATGGAAAATAAAAGTTGTGGTGTCATTCAAAGGCTTGGATATGAAGATGATCGCCGTGGTGTATGTGCAACCATAACAGACCGGGGAGAGCTACGACTTAAAGAAATACTAACAACGGTTAATGAAACACTTGAAAAATCATTAAAGACCAGTGATATCGACACTGCATTGAAATTCTTTATTAATGTAAAGAACAGTCTTCAGGAGAATGAATGACTCGTATGGATAACGCTGTATAGGTTACATGAAATTTTGCGCCCCATTCATCAGAATGCGGGCTTATTTCCTATGTCCGACTTCCTAAATAAGGT
The DNA here is from genome assembly GCF_056402095.1 of Peribacillus sp. P4_C12. NCBI lineage: Bacteria > Bacillati > Bacillota > Bacilli > Caryophanales > Bacillaceae > Peribacillus > Peribacillus sp. P4_C12. Next base: position 1,216 of record NZ_JBFUIB010000136.1, on the reverse strand, counting down.
TATGAGAAGAAATAATAACAGTTATTGAAAAGGAGATAGACGCACACTCTCGTCTATCTCCCTACATTAATTAAAAGTCGAAATTGTCAGGATCTGGACCAACCCGATGATTCTGATTCAATTCGCTGATTCGATTCATATCTTCTTCAGTCAATTCGAAATCAAATACTGATGAGTTTTCTACTATACGGTGTTCTTTTGTTGATTTTGGAATCGTTACAATCCCATTTTGTAAATCCCAACGTAAAATGACTTGTGCAACAGATTTGCCATACTTAGTCGCAATTTCTTGTAATACCTCATTATCCAGTAATTCACCTTGCATTAATGGAGACCAAGCTTCTAGTTGAATTCCTTGTTCCTTACAAAATGCTTGTACTTCTTTTTGAGTCAAGCGTGGATGACATTCGACTTGATTGACCATAGGCTTCACTTCTGCGTCCTTTATTACGTCTTTAAGATGATGAATCTGGAAATTACTTACTCCGATTGCTTTTACTTTTCCTTCTTTATAAAGAGTCTCTAATGCTTTCCAAGCTTCTTTATATTTTCCTTCGACAGGCCAATGTATAAGATATAAATCTAAATACTCTAAGCCAAGTTTCTTTAAGCTTGTTTCGTATGCTGCGATTGTGGATTCGTATCCTAAATCTGCATTCCAAACTTTTGAAGTTACAAATAAATCCTCTCTTGAGATTCCAGCTTCTTTTAGCCCCTCACGGATTCCTTGCCCAACTCCTTCTTCATTTTCGTAAATTGCTGCCGTATCAATGCTGCGATAGCCATGTTTAATCGCCACTTTGACCGCATTTACTAATTCAGGACCTTCTTCTACCTTAAATACGCCCAAGCCGAACCAAGGCATTTTAACACCGTTGTGCAACGTTGTTGTATCTTGTAAATTTTTCACCATAATCAATCTACCTCCAAATTTCTATTAATTGAATTCATATAATGCCCTAAAGGATCATTACATCCCTTCAAGGAATCTTCCGCATTCACTGAAGGGATGCAATGATCCCTTGACATATTATTTGACCGTGGAAATTATTAATAAGTTTCTTACCCTAACACGCTTCACCTTTCTTACTATTCCCTTCTTTCATTCCTTCCCACTTTCTATCTTTACTTTCGAGAGCTCGACTCCAACCTGTTAATATTACGGCTACAAACACCATCACTCCACCTATCCAAGCTGTATGGATGAGCCCGATAG
>NZ_JBFUIB010000135.1:0-8743 GCF_056402095.1 Peribacillus sp. P4_C12 | reverse complement strand
CCATCATCGTTTCGAGTGTTAGCCCGATTGCTGATTCGGCCTTAATCATTTTTTTTGCCAGACCGTATAACCCAAAGGTCATGGCCAAGACTAGAGAGACCCAGGGGATCGTACCGAAATGAATACCAAGTATTAATACACCGATTCCGGCGAGTAGGAAAGACACAATCTGTGCCCCGCTCAATTTTTCTTTTAAGACTATTACTCCTAACAAAACACTGACTAGCGGATTGATATAATAGCCGAGGCTCGTGTCGAGAATCCGTCCTGAGTTAACAGCCCAGATGAACACTCCCCAATTAGCTGTAACAAGCAGTGATGCCGTAAGCAATGCGGCGAATAATTTGGGATTACCCATTATGTTTTTGACATAATCCAGAAACGCTTGCCATTTTTTCATGAAAATCAATAAAACAAGCATGAAGACGAAAGACCATAATACCCTCTGCGCCAAAATCTCTGTTGCACCGACTCCCTGAAGAAACTTCCAGTAAATCGGGACAACTCCCCACATCATATAAGAAAGGGCTGCATAGATCGCCCCTTCTTTTTGTTCATCCACTTTCATAACCTGCCTTCTTTCTAATTACATTCCTTTATCGAAATCCTATTAATATTTTGCTTACCTATTTCATGTTTTGCAACTGTTATTTTTTATCATACATTATTCGGTCGTCAATGACCGTCATGACAGCTTCAACTTTCAGAAGATCATCTGGCTCTATAGCTAAGACATCCCGGTTAAACACGGTAAAATCGGCGTCATATCCCTTTATGATCTGACCACGCCGGTTTTCAAGACCAATCGYAGCCGCACTGCCTTTTGTATAAAGCGCGAAAGCGTCATAAAGAGAAAGCCTTTCATCCATGCCGTACACTGTTTCATCATCACTGTTAATCTTTTTCCTTGTAACAGCTGCATGAATCCCCAAAATTGGATTTAATGGTTCAATCGGTGCATCTGACCCTCCCGCACAAATGATCCCCAGCTTCAAATACGTTTTCCAGGCATAAGAGGATTCCAATAATTTTGCTGAAACCTTTTCTTCGACCCATGGAAAATCGGACGGTACGAAACCTGGTTGGATATCAAAGATGACCGGTAGTTTTGCGGCACGCTCCAAGAGTTCTGGGCGAACAATCTGTGCATGTATAAGCCGGTCCCGAAGACCCTTTTTAGGTGGAAAAGCTTCAATCGCATTCAGGACATAATCAAATGCGAGATCACCAATGGCATGAACAGCAATTGGCATATCAGCCTGCCTTGCTTTTTGCACCAATTCCTGTAGTTCCTTTTCAGTGAAAATAGCCACACCATTCGTATCCTTTTGATCTTCATAAGGCTCACTCAACAGGGCCGTATGTCCTCCTAATGAGCCATCGGTAAATATCTTCATACTATCGAATTTAATATATCGGGTGCCTTCTTGATACCGCCCACCGGATGCCAGCATCTCTTCAAATGCTTGGTGATGAACGAGCAAATTGGCACGAAAGGTCATGTTTCGGCCCTCAATGACCGATTTAAACGCCTGATAAGTCGGCATGAAGCCATTGTAGTAAAAAAGATCCTCTGTATGCCCACCAGTCAAACCAAGCTTATATGCGTCTTGTATGGCCTCTGTAAGCGCGTTTTCGATATAGCCCTGGTCAATGCCGGGAAGACGGTCTAACACAAGGTTCTGGGCCTGATTTTCTTTAAACAAACCATTTAGACGTCCATCGGGATAACGGCAGATTACTCCGCCTGACGGTTCTTCTATTTCTTCTGTAATCCCTGCTTCTAAAAGGGCACGAGAATTAACGACCAGGGCATGACGACATACCCGTTTTAAAACGATTGGATGCTCTGTAGATATGGCATCTAGTTCATCTCGTAGAATCAATTCAGAACTAGGCCATTCATTTTCATTCCAGCCCTCAGCAACAATCCACTTTCCAGCCGGTGTTATTTCGCACTTTTTCTTTACGGAACTCATGATGGATTCCCGGCTATTCATCAAAGAAAGGTCTAAACGGAGCAGTCGTTCACCATGCCCGACCAAATGAAGATGACTATCTACTAATCCCGGCAGCATAGTTTGTCCTTTTAAGTCGATTTCCCTGGAAATATTGTCAGCATATTTTTCTTTTATATAGGCAACCCTGCCGGTATCAACGATCACACCATTGTCAGTGAAGACTGCCTCCACTTGATCTTCTTCTTTTATCATCGTATAAATCGACCCATTGAACCATAACGTTCCCATCCCCGTTTTACACTCCTTATTAAATGTTTCGTAATATGCAGTAAGTGTAACATCTCATTTCATGAATTCCCATATTTTTGATTTTGAAAAATCCTCTGTTATTAAAAAAACGCCAGCCGGAGGGCTGACGGTAATGATTTTGATTTAATTATTAAGAAGTGCCTCTTCTCTTTTCCTTAAATCTACTCGTTTGATTTTGCCGGAGGTCGTTTTAGGAAGTTCTTCTAAAAATTCAATCTTCCTTGGGTATTTATACGGCGCTGTCAATTCTTTTACATGCTTTTGCAGTGTCTTGATTAAGTCTGGGCTGTTCGGATCTATTTCGTCTATTAACACGATGTACGCTTTAACCACATTTCCGCGTATTTCATCAGGACTGGCTATAACAGCACATTCTTTCACATATGGATGTTTAACGAGTGCATCTTCTACTTCAAATGGTCCAATGGTATATCCAGAGCTGATGATAATATCGTCAGAACGACCTTCAAACCAGAAATAGCCTTCTTCATCCATTTTCGCTTGATCGCCAGTTACATAGTAGTCACCACGGAATTGCTTCGCTGTTCGCTCAGGATCTTTAAAATATTCTTTAAAGAGAGCAGGTGTATTTACATGCACTGCAATATCCCCTACCACACCAGGAAGACAAGGCTTACCGGTATCATCAATGATTTCTACATGGTTGCCCGGAGTTGGTTTGCCCATTGAGCCCAGTTTAATTTCCATGCCTTTTGTTACACCTACCAACAGTGTGTTTTCAGTTTGTCCATATCCATCGCGGACTTCGATATGAAAATGGTTTTTAAAAACCTCAAACACTTTTTGGTTTAAAGGTTCCCCCGCTGATACAGCACTATGAAGATCGGATAGATTATAGTCGTCAAGGTTATCCACCTTGGCCATCAGACGGTATTCTGTTGGTGTACAGCATAGCGCATTCACTTTGTAGTCCTGCAGCAACTGTAGATATTTTTTCGCTTCAAACTTTCCGTGATAAGCAAGGCCAGTTGCTCCTGTGCCAAGAACCGCCAAAAACGGACTCCAAATCCATTTTTGCCACCCAGGTCCAGCCGTTGCCCAAACCACATCTCCTTCACTAATGCCCAGCCAGTTTGCTGCAGACGTTTTCAGATGGGCATACGCCCATCCATGTGTGTGGACGACTCCTTTGGGATTTCCTGTTGTTCCGGAAGTATACGATAAGAAGGCCATATCCTCACTCTTTGTAGCTGCCATAGGCAGCTGATCAGATTCCGCGTCAGCAAGCTCATTCAAATCAAGCCAATTCTCCATTTGTTTTCCAATTGAGAATTTAAGAAGGTTTTCCGCTCCCTTTACTTCCTCAAATTCATGAGTGTATTCATGATAACTAACAATTCCTTTTACATCACCGTGATGGATTCGAAACTCCAAATCCTTAGCACGGAGCATTTCAGAACATGGAATGACAATCATGCCGATTTTTAAAGCGGCTAAATACACTTGATAAGCTTCTACTAAACGTGGGATGATGATAAGGACGGTATCACCTTTCCCAAGCCCCTTTTTCTGGAAGGCATTCCCGATTTTATTTGCACTTTTTAATAAGTTCTCATATGTAAGTTGTTTTTTATCTCCGGATTCGCTTTCCCAAAGTACAGCAACTTTTTCTGGATTTTTTGCAAAATGTTCCATTTCACTCACTAAGTTGTAATGTTCCGGAGCTAATAAATCTTCACGTTTCATTTTCTTCCCCTCCAATTAAGAACTCTTAGTACCTACTCATTATACAAGATACTCCTCTGATATTTCTATGTATTTTTACAAATAAATAAAGAGAGCGGGTTTAGAACCCGCTCTCTGTAGCCATATTTATTAAATTATCGTTTGTATCCTCCGCCTAATTGTTGTTCAGCCATTTGAACAAGGCGTTTTGTGATTTCTCCACCAACTGAACCGTTAGCGCGAGATGTTGTGTCGGCACCAAGCTGTACGCCGAATTCTGTAGCGATTTCGTATTTCATTTGTTCTAGAGCTTGTTCTACTCCAGGTACCAATAATTCGTTTGAGCTGTTGTTGTTTGCCATGTGTTTTTCACCTCCTTGTGATTATAGAGTGTGTTAAAACACATGGCTTCATTCGTACTTATTTATTGGTAATTGTAGGATATTAAAATAAGTCTTCCATTGCTTCTTCATTATCGAATGTCTGCCCCGGTGTAACAGTCAAAATTTCTGTGTCAGACACCGCTTTTGCAATTAACGATTCGAAGTCAACAAAGCTTTCATAGTAATTGACTTTTTCACGTTTCGGTTTAGTTTTTGGACTTGCTGGCGTAAAGACCGTGCAACAATCTTCGTATGGAAGATTGGAAATTTCAAAGGTATCGAGCTCTCTGGCAATTTTGATGATTTCCGTTTTATCCATAGTAATCAACGGACGTAGAATCGGTGTATTCGTCACCTCATTGATGGCATACATGCTGCTCATCGTCTGACTCGCTACCTGTCCAAGGCTTTCACCGGTGATCAGTGCCATTGCTTCTTCTTTTTCACGGATTTGATCGGCTACTCGCATCATTAAACGACGAGTTGTCGTCATAGAATAGTTCTCTGGAATTTGTTTTTGAATTAACAGCTGAATTTCCGTAAACGGAACGATATGCACTTTCATGCTGCCATTTATCTCAGCAAGCTTGCCGGCCAAGTCAATTACCTTTTGACGTGAACGCTCACTTGTGAAAGGAGGGCTGTAAAAATGGATGGCTTCTACATCCAATCCACGTTTCATGGATAGGAATCCGGCAACAGGGCTATCAATCCCTCCTGAAAGCATCAGCATTGCCTTTCCGCTTGAACCAAATGGAAGACCACCAGCTCCCTGAATGATCTCACCCGTTAAATACACTGCTTCGCGTCTTACTTCAACAAGCAGATTCAAATCCGGATTTTTTACATCCACCTTTAAATCTTCCGTGTTGCGAAGCAAATGGCCGCCAAGTGCTCGGTTAATTTCATCGGTATTGTATGGAAAGTCTTTATCTGCTCGTTTTGTCGTGATTTTAAACGTGCCCACTTCTTCAAGAGTATGATTAAGATAATATAACGCAGCCGTTTTCATCACTTCTAAATCACGTTCAATTTTAATCGCAGGACTTAAAGACTGGATGCCAAAAATTCCTTTTAACCGTTCAATGACGGGCTTATGGTCGACCCCGTTTAAGAGAACATACATCCGTTCCCGATTGGCTGTAAGCACAACGCCCTCGATATCCTTTAAACTCCAGCGGATATGCGCCTTCATCTTGTCCACAAAGCCTTTACGGTTTCTTTTTTTCGTAGAGATTTCGCCATAGCGAATAATTATATGATCAAATTTCATTTTGCAACCCTCATTATTTTTTCTAAATTAGCGACTATTTTCTGTATCGCCGCCAGAACTTTTTCTGCTTCTTCCATTTCATTGCTATAGGTAGTACTGATTCGGATAACACTTTCGGAACGAGCTTGATTATGGAACATTGCATCTACCGTTTTGCTTACCGTTCTCTTTTTCGAAGAGCAGGCACTAGTCGTCGAAACATATATCCCATCCGCTTCCAGAGCATGAAGCAATACTTCTGATTTGAGTCCCGGAACGGAAAAATTCAAAATATGAGGTGCTCCCTCTTCAGGACTGTTAACTAGTACTCCATCTATCTCTTGCAAACCTTTATATAAATATTTATTGATTTGCTGTAGCTTATCATGATACAGCAACTGGTTGTTCATACTAATACGGAAGGCTTTTGAAAGAGCGACGATTCCCGCGACATTTTCGGTACCGCTCCTGATTTTCGTCTCTTGATTGCCACCGTGAAAAAGCGGATCAATCCGGACGCCATCACGTATGTAAAGGATACCTGTTCCCTTTAAGCCGTGAACTTTGTGACCGGATATGGTACATAAATCCACATTAGCATCACGCAGTGAAAGAGAAATCTTTCCAGCCCCCTGAACGTTATCAACATGGAAGAGTACCTGTGGGTATTCCCTCAACAATTTTCCAATTTCAACAATTGGTTGTATCGAGCCCACTTCGTTATTAACATGCATAACGGATACTAAAATGGTATCTTCTCTTAAAGCATGTTTGAGATCTGCTAATGCTACCTGACCATATTCATTTACAGGAAGATAAGTAATTTCATATCCCTGTTTCGTTAATGAATGGCATGCATCTTCTACAGAAGGATGTTCAATTGCTGTCGTGATAATATGTTTCCCTCGGTTAGCATGTGAAAAAGCGGCTCCTTTAATCGCCAGGTTGTTTCCTTCTGTACCCCCGGAAGTAAAATAAATTTCCGAGCTTTTCACCTTTAATAATTGAGCAATCTGTTTTCTTGCAGCAGAAAGCAATTTTTCTGACTGAACCCCAAGCCCGTGAAGCGAAGAGGGGTTGCCAAAATAGTCAGTTGAAACCTTTATGAAAGATTCAATCACTTCTGAATATGGTTTTGTTGTTGCACTATTATCAAAATAAATCATGGGTTCACCTTCCATGTTTTTGTATCTATGATGGTCATACTTCTATATGTCGTTTCAAATGTTGTTGTTGCGACTTCTAATATTAACATAGTTGAAATTGAAAGAGAATGTAAAACGCTGGTCAAACACCTGTGAAAACATGAAAGGCCAGTTGTATAGATATTGTCTTAATAGACATTGATTATATTTTCTTCTCAAAACTCGTTCTGCAAGAAATCTATCACGTTTCACGCTTTTTTTAGTCAATATTTTGGATAACGAATATGAAGTTATCTTAACTTTATGTGTTTCTACCATTAATAAAACACACGAAAAAACCCGCCATAGCGGGTTTTCAGGAAAGAACTTCTTCTATATTCTCTCCAATTTTTTGTAAGCTGCCTGGATCGACCTTTTCTATTGCCGCGGCTGCTGTTTCCAATGCAGCTTGATATTCATAGCTGTGGAATTTCGCTTCAGCTTCTCTTAAGCTATCGGCAACGGTAGCGTGACTGCTGCGGTAGCGATTTCCGAATTGAATCACTTTTTCCGCTAAATACATATGCTCAACTAGCTCTTGTGCCTTTTCGTAGACCTTGTTAACCTGTTTGACTGCTTTTTCTAAAAAGATATAAACAGCTGCCATTTCAAGCGGCTTTTCTTCAAGTTTGTTATGAACGTCATCTATGCTTTCTTTTGCATCAGAAAGCACCACTTTATACTCTTCAGGTAGACCAGGGATATTACTTTTTGCAATTAAACGGCTTGTATCAACCATTTTCCGTTTCAACTCCGCCAGTGAATCACGTGCATCCATTTCATCTTTTCTTAAAGCTTGTAATTTAACAGAAAATTCCTTCTGGTATTCCTGCAATTCGTTCAACTGTGCCGCAAGCCCTTGCATCTCTTCACTGATAAGCGAGCTTGCCATCACATTATCCTCCATCTTCAAGACAAGCAATTGATGGCGTTTCGAAATCTGTACAATTTGCTTTTCCATTTTCCGTTGTGCATCCAACTCATTTTCAGTTAGATGATAGGTGTGTTGAACATGTATAGTCTCAACTTTGAGTTTATCGTTTTCATATTCAAGGTCACTTATCGTTTTCCTGAGGACTTCATCATTTTTCAAGACATACTGTTTGGAAAGCACTTCTTTCTCCAGAAGGTCATAAAGTACGTCAATACTTTCACGCATCTCTTTAATCCCTTTATCAACAGCTTCAGTTTCGGCATTTTCCAATTGTGTTTTATATAGATCCAGTTCTTCTTCAAGCCGTGAAATCTCCTGCTCGAATTGGATATGACTTAACAGATACCCCTGTCCGGACATTTCCTCATATCCATCTTTTAATTCATGAAGTTGAGAATGCAGCTCGGATTGACTATCAACCAATAATTTTGGAAGCATCTCCATTTTAGCAGATAAGACTGCAAGCTTTTCCTTTATGGAAAGTACAAGCTCCCTAGCGTTCAAATAATTCCCATTTTCAGTTTCTTCTTCATATTTTTGAAGGATCTGCAGTACTTCATCCAAAGAGGCCTCTAGCTTTTCAGCAGCTTTCCCATAATTATGGCGGTGTGCAAGCAATGATTTCTTTAATTGACGGTAGGATTCTTTAATATCCTCAATTTCTATTCTATTCTTTTCCTCACTGCCTACAAGTTCATTTAATTCGTAAAGAATCTTTTTAATCATTTCTTCAATTTCATTCAGCTTGACAGTAATTTTCCGCTGTACCTCTTTTGAACGGCTGAAACGGTATTTATCAACAAGCTCCTCGGCATCGAATAAAAGCTCCTCGACTTCCGGCATATGATCCGTGATGATAGCGTCCCATTCAATACGCCAGTTTTCAAACATTTCCTCTGTTTCACCAGTCATGTTCAATTGTTTGACCTTAGAAAGCTCTTCTAGCACGGGGCGGTGCATGATGCTTATTTTCCAGGATTCCAGACGATCAATCTCTTTAAAAAATCTCTTTTTGAAAAAATAACCCCAAATAA
>NZ_JBFUIB010000134.1:0-8766 GCF_056402095.1 Peribacillus sp. P4_C12 | reverse complement strand
GACAAAGGCCTCTAGGTTAATCGCATCCCCTGTCTTGATTGGTGCCAAAAAGTCAAAAGAATCGCTTGATGCAGTCACAACTGGTTTTCGGCAATGGCGCATTGCTGAAATGCAGGCGATTTTATCTACATAGGCCATCACCTTACCGCCAAAGATGGTGTTGTGATGATTCGTATCTGGTGGGAAAACAAGATCCGTTAAAAAAGTCCGTGACTGCCGGGTAGGATTAGCATTTGTAAAATCAATACCTTTTTCAGTCATTTGCCTGTTGATTGACCAATAGGTTTTTGCGAACGATTGTTGCGGCTTCCACCATATTTTTCAAAGAAGCAACGGTTTCAGGAACGCCCCTTGTTTTCAGACCGCAGTCCGGGTTAATCCAAAATTGATCTTTATCTAATACTTTGATGCCTCGTTCAATCATATCGACCATTTCCTCGACTGCAGGAACGCGTGGGCTGTGAATATCATATACGCCTAAGCCAATGCCCTTTTCATATGTTTTTTCCTCAAATGCGGAAGCAAGTTCACCGTGGCTGCGAGATGTTTCGATGGAAATCACATCGGCATCCAAGGAAGAGATGACATCCATGAAGCTGTTGAAATCGCAATAACACATATGCGTGTGAATTTGCGTTGTATCTTCCACACTTGAAGTAGAAATCAAGAAGGAGTTCACAGCCCATTTTAGGTATTCTTCGCGGTCGCTTTTTTTCAGGGGCAGACCTTCTCTAAGGGCAGGCTCATCCACCTGGATCATTTTGATTCCGGCAGTTTCTAACGCTCCCACTTCTTTTTCCAAGGCAAGCGCTAACTGGTAGCAAACATTCTCCTGTGAAATATCATCACGGACAAATGACCAGTTTAGAATCGTTACAGGACCTGTCAGCATTCCTTTTACTGTTTTCTTAGTCAGAGATTGTGCGTACACACTTTCACGGACTGTCATCGGCTCGATGAAATGCACATCGCCATAGATAACAGGGGGTTTTACGCAGCGAGAACCGTAAGATTGCACCCATCCCTTTTCAAGGAAAACGAATCCACCTAGCTTATGACCGAAAAATTCAACCATATCTGTTCGTTCAAACTCTCCGTGAACAAGAACATCCAAGCCGATTTCTTCCTGGATATCGATCCATCTGCTGATTTCTTCGTTAACAAATGTTTCATATCGTGCAGCAGTCCATTCCCCTCGTTTGAATTTTCCGCGGGCTTGTTTTACTTCAGCCGTCTGCGGAAAGCTTCCGATTGTTGTTGATGGAAGGAAAGGCAGTTTGAAAAATTCCTGTTGTTTTTGATAACGCTCTTTAAATGGCAGCTGACGGCCGGCTGTTTGACTCTTCGCCTGTTCGACACCAGTTTGGACGTCTTTATGATTTCGCGCATTTGAACTTGCTAACGTTTGAAGTGCTAATTTGTTAGCGGCTACTTTTTCAGCAATTGCTTCGGCACCTTGATTACTACCTTTAACTAGTAGAGTGATTTCTTCAAGCTTCTCATCAGCAAAAGCAAGGGCCTGTTGCACATCTTTAGTAAGAGCCGTCTCATTACGAACCGTTACTGGTACATGAAGCAGGGAGCAAGAGGGTTGAAGCCAAATTTGGTCTTCGGCTACGGTTTTTGTGATGGTCTTGATCAACTGATTCTTTTTCGATAAATCGGAAAGCCATATGTTTTTCCCATCAATCACACCTGCACCGAGCACTTTGTCTTTCGGGAAGCCGAATTCTTGGAGATTACTAAGATTTTTCCCTTTATCATGGACAAAATCAAGACCGATCCCTTGAACGTGTAATTCAATCACCTCTTGGTAGTGCTCTACCGCATCAAAGTATGTTTGTAGCATGATGTTCAAGTTTGGAGCTGCTTCATTCAATTTTTCATATAAGTAAGTAACAGTTTGCATATCATCTTTAGAAATGGAAGAAACAAGGGAGGGTTCATCCATTTGCACCCACTTCACGCCTTCTTGTTCTAGCTCTTGCAGAATTTGTGTGTATAAAGGCAGGAGACTAAGGACGATTCCAGGTACATCTTGTTTATTGTAGCCTTTAGAAAGAGTAATAAAAGTATAAGGTCCGACTAACACGGGCTTAGCTTCAATTCCTAGTTTTTCTTTGGCTTCGCGATAAGAAGCAAGTGGTTTATTTTCTGTCAAAATCAGCTGTGACTGTTTTAATTCGGGAACGATATAGTGATAATTTGTATTGAACCATTTCGTCATTTCAGAAGCAACTTCATCCTTGTTTCCGCGAGCCATAGAATAATATACAGAAAGGGGAACGGTGCCGCCTTTATAGGCTGAATAACGCTCAGGAACAAGACCGAACATTACAGACATATCGAGCATTTGATCATATAAAGTAAAGTCATTGACAGGAATAATATCAATACGTTGGTCCTTTTGCTTTTGTAAGTTGCCTAAACGGATGGCTTCTAGCTGTGCCGTAAACTCCGATTCATCGATTTTTCCGGACCAGTAAGCTTCTAATGTGCGTTTCCATTCACGATCTTCCCCAATTCGAGGGTACCCTAAACTACTACTTTTCAATATTCCCATCCTCCTACATTCTTTTTTCTTTAAATAAAATAACAACAAAAAAAGCACCCCTAACCGTCAAAAGAGAAAGTTAGAAATGYTTAAAATAAAGGGGTATACAAAAACCCCTTAAAATTATAAGGTCCCTAACACTTCCCTATTCTCCGTAGGTTAAAACAGTGTTGTCGAAACAGGCAGGTCTCCTGACTTTAGGAATCTTATTAGCGGCAGGCCTTCCCAATCCGAAAATCAGTGGCATATTGCATAGCGCTAACATTCCTATTACAGTGGCGGGACCGTGCCGGAATTTCACCGGACTTCCCTTTTAATCCTAAAAAAATTAGGAACCTATTTCCACATATGAAATTTCACAAACCCGCTGTAAATTAAACTGCAGGCAACAAATATTTATAAAATAAAAACTATTATAAAAATTTAGACAAGCTTATCATATCCCGACTAAAATGGTCAATAAGGAAAAAAGTCTCGGGAAATGGGGTCTGACCCCGCCCTATATCGACAAAACTATTKGTGCATCTAGGTTTGTTTAAGGATGTGAATGTTGGGAAATGGGGTCTGACCCCTAAATAAAGAATATATTGTTTGGACGGGGAGTATGTATAGGGGGAGTGGGTTGTTTTGAAATGAGGCGTGGGGGATGACTTTTTACATCTTGATTGCAGGGATTATTTTTTGCATGGTGATGAGCATTCGAACGTTATTTCTTGTTGAGTCGGGAGGAAAAAAGTTTTCTCTAGAGGATATGCTGTGGCTCGGCAATTTATATGCGACGATATTAGTAGGTTTTGCACTGATTTATTTATTATACGAGCTTCAGAATCATTCGGTGATTCTTGATATGGGCAATCGTTTGGACGGCAGTTTTTACGAGCAACTGAAGACTTCTTTTTATTTTAGTGCAATGACAATGTTTTCAGTAGGGTATGGAGATATAGCCCCGATAGGCATGGGCAGGATGATTGCGACAATCCAGGCGTTCATTGGATACACTCTCCCGGCAGCGTTTGTGATCCGGACAGTGATTGACTTAGAGCAGAAGGAAAGGAAGAATAAATGAAAGTTGTGTTTCTTTCAATTATTGGGTACGCTTACCATAATGAAAGAAATGGAGGGGTAAGAATGACTGTTAAAATTGGAGAAAAAGCACCGGATTTTCAACTTCCTGCAAACAACGGTGAAAAAGTTTCCCTATCGGATTTTAAGGGCAAACACGTTGTTTTATATTTTTATCCGAAAGACATGACGCCTGGTTGCACAACGGAGGCCTGTGATTTCCGTGACCACAATGAGCAGTTTGAGGAATTGAATGCTGTTATCATAGGGATTAGTCCAGATCCGGCGGCGCGTCATGAAAAATTTATTGAAAAATATGGGTTACCTTTTCTGCTACTAGCTGACGAAAATCAAGAAGCTGCTGAATTATATGATGTATGGAAATTAAAAAAGAACTTCGGCAAGGAATATATGGGCATTGAACGTTCAACTTTTCTGATTGATAAGGAAGGAACGATAGTTAAAGAATGGCGTAAGGTAAAAGTCAAAGGCCATGTCGAAGAAGCGCTTGAAACTCTTCGTGATCTAGAAAAATAAGGTACAGCCAGATGAAGGATAAGCGAATAACCAAGCTTGCTGAAAGGCTGATTCATCATTCCGTACAATTACAGCCAAAAGAGAGAATCTTGATACGGGGTCATATCAACATGAAACCGCTATTGAAAGAGCTGATTGATGAAACATACAGAATCGGTGCATATCCATATGTCGAACTGGAAGACGATGAAATAAGCCGACACTTGTTAAAAGGGAATGAGAAGGAACAACTTGATACCTTATCACAATGGACTTTGAGGAAATATACTGATATTGATGCGATAATAATCATCTCCAGTGAAGAAAACGATGCTGAATTGGCAGATGTTCCTGCAGAGAGGCATCGTCTTCATGGGGAAGCGATGAAGTCGTCGACTCTTTTCTATGTAAACAACCGGCGTTGGGTTTTACTTAATTACCCGAACGTCAGATTAGCACAAAAAGCAGGTATGAGCTTTAGAAGGTACGAAGACTTTCTATTAAACGTGTGCACAATGGATTACGGGAAAATGGAAGTGGCACTGAAACCGCTTAAGCAATTAATGGAGCGTACTGAAAAAGTCCGGATTGTTTCACCTGGGACAAATCTCACCTTTTCCATTAAAGGAATGCCGGCTGTCATATGCGCTGGGAAAAACAATCTACCTGACGGGGAAGTGTTCACGGCACCCGTAAAAGAGAGTGTTCATGGTAGGGTAGCTTTCAACACACCTTCAACATATCAAGGAATCACCTTTCGTGACATAGTTTTAACCATACAAAAGGGGAAAATCACGAAAGCAGTTTCTAATCAAAATTCTAAAATGAACGAGATTCTCGATGTAGATGAAGGGTCCCGTTTTATTGGGGAATTCGCGCTTGGAATCAATCCATACATTATGGAGCCAATGGACGATATTTTGTTTGATGAGAAAATATGTGGCAGTCTGCATCTAACTCCTGGCCAAGCCTATCAAGAGGCTGATAATGGTAACCGTTCTTCTACACATTGGGATATGGTTTTGATCCAGCGTCCTGAATATGGCGGTGGTGATATCTACTTTGATGACATTCTGATCCGAAGGGATGGCATTTTTATGTTGCCGGAACTAAGTGCTTTAAATCCAAATTTATTAAAATAAAGCCTTTTTTATCAGGGGTAAGGCTTTTGTCCAACTCAAAAAGAGGACACCTGAATATGCTTTATTAAGGGAATACCTCCTCAGAGAAAGTTGCACGGGACATACAGAGCCCGTGTTTTTTTATGTTAATTAAAAGGTGAGATAAACATGTTAGTACTTTCAACAATTATTCCAAACGAAGACATCCAAAAGCAGATGGAGGATACCTTTCCTGCTTTGAATTTCATTTAACAATAGGATTGGGGGGATGAACCACTTCGTGAAGCAAAAATCTTAATTACATACGGCGAAGATTTAACAGATGAGACAATTGAGAAAGCACCGAATTTAAAGTGGGTTATGGTTATGCGTGCAGGTATGGAATTAATAAAGCCATTGAGAAGCGCGGGATTTTGGTAGTGCACGATTGGGATGCTTTTACAGTACGAAAAGAAATTGAAACAGCTTATCAAGAATGAAGCAGACGAGCTGTGGGATTGAAAGATAGAAGTAGGAGAATTGAATGGGAAATCGATACTCATTCTTGGTGCTGGTGCAATTGGCGGAGAGGTAGCGCGTCTTGGGAAAGCCTTTAGGATGACCACAATTGGGGTCAATCGTAGCGGAGCAGCACATTGATCGTCTTTATTTTGAGTTAGTTGATGTATTACCGGAAGCAGATTACATCGTATCTGTTCTGCCAAGTACGATTGAAACACAGAATCTGTAGCAAAAAGAACACTTTAAAGCTATGAAAGGTTCTGCTGTCTTCGTGAATATTGGACGAGGTGATCTGGTTAAAGAGGAAGTGTTGATAGAGGTTTTACAAAACAGGGAAATTGCTCATGCCATTTTAGATGTATTCGATCCAGAACCTTTAGAAAAGGGACACCCGTTTTGGCGTATGGAAAATGTAATGGTCACACCGCATCTTTCGAGTAAAAGCAGTGAATATTTACCTAGAACCTTTTCAATTTTCGAAAAAACATGCATGAATTCCTGGATAGATGGAAAAGACTTTATCAACGTCATTGATCTATTAAAAGGATACTAGGCACAATTAGAAAATGGGAAAGATTTAAAGGGTTAATGAATAAACTAAAAATGAATCGATAAACAGATGAAATATTGACAAAATCAACGTATAAAAGGTACACTATTTATAAATATTATAATTTAATAATTCATACTTAATGAGAAAAAGAGGTGGATGGCGGTGTCTGAAGTTCAGTTAAAAGAAGCGTTGGATTCCCTTAAAGATACCGGTGTAAGAATAACTCCTCAACGCCATGCGATACTTGAATATTTGATAAGCTCTATGTCTCACCCTACCGCAGATGATATATATAAAGCGCTAGAAGGTAAGTTTCCCAATATGAGTGTGGCTACGGTTTATAACAACTTGCGTGTGTTCCGCGAAGTAGGATTGGTTAAAGAACTTACCTATGGTGATTCTTCAGCAAGATTTGATTTTGTAACGACGAATCATTATCATGTAATCTGCCAAACCTGCGGAAAAATTGTAGATTTTGATTACCCGGCATTGGACGAAGTCGAACATTTTGCAGCACAGGTCACCGGTTTCAATGTTAGTCACCATCGGATGGAAATCTATGGAGACTGTACAGAGTGCTCAAAAAAAGAAGCACATTAAAAAAAGTTCCGCCACTTGGTTGGAACTTTTTTTTTGTTGCAAAAAAATGATACAATTAATCTTGGACCATTTGCCTGGGAGAAATAAGCTCTCTTAAGGGGTTATTTAGTCTTGCAGGCTTTTGCGATTATATTTTTCGTTAAATTCTTCGCCTTCTAACTTTTTATCAAGGGTCAATGGTTCTTCACAATGCATGCAAATATCCACACGCCCTAATATTTTTGTAGGTTTACTACAGTTAGGACATACAACCTGGATCGATTTTGTAGAAAGCATTCCAATCCAAAAATAAACGCCGGTACTTGCAATTATGAATAAAAGACCTAGACCCATAAAAAGTGTCATAACAATAGGGTGTGTTTTAAAGAAAAGTCCGAGATACATCACAATAAAGCCGATGAAAATCAAACTTAAAGCAAATGTACGGATTTTATTGATTTTGCTAGAATATTTAGCCATGGATTGTCCCTCCTAAAATATAACTTTAACTATAACATAAACTACGGATGGAACAAAAAAGAAATAAAGGATACATATTACTTTTGAATATGTTGTTTTTGTAAATATCATCTAGGTGAAATACAGGATTTTGAAGAGTTTTGTCGAATGTAAAAAAAAAAAAGGTTTTGGAGGAATTTATAATGGAAGATATCCTTCGCCCGATTTATCAAGAGCGAGCAAGTTTAAAATCTACACTTGGAATCTTGTTAATAGAAAAAAGAGAAAATAACAGCCCGATTACCGATACATTTGACTACATTCTTTTTGTTATTGTAGATGAAGCAGAAGAGTCAGTGTTTTTAAAACACTACACATACCAGGACAAAAAGGCAGCTTTACATATCGTAAAGGAAGAACAACTAAAAGAATGGCTTCTATTAGGTACAAACCGAAAAGTAGTTGACTGGATTTATAACGGAAAGGTCCTTTTTGACCGAAATGAATATTTGGATCATTTGAAAACCGAAATTCGAGAGTTCCCTTTTTATGGAAGGAAATTGAAGATAGGGATGGAGTTTGCGAAGTTAATTCGCAGATATATGGATGGAAAAGGCTTCTTTGAAAAAGGTCATTATCTTGATGCATATAACCATATTGTTCATTCCCTGCATCACTTAGCTCGTTTAGAAGTAATAGAACAAGGTTTTTATCCAGAAGTTACAGTCTGGAACCAAGTGAAACATATGGAACCTGAAATCTATAAGTTGTATAAAGAATTGATTAGTAGTGAGGAAACGCTTGAAAAAAGATTGGAACTTCTTTTCCTTGCGAGTGAATTTCTTATTTACTCTAGGACGAATACGGGTTCACAGCATTTAGCTGAAATAATGAGTACAAAAGAAGATCCTTGGACAATTGCAGAGTTAATGGATCATCCGGAACTTAAGTTTTATTCAGTAGATCTAGGTGTTCTGTTAGAATACTTAATAGAGAAGAAAGTAATAGATGTCATCAAAGTGGAAACAAAAGGACAAGACGTTTATCATCGATTTTATAGAGTATAAAAAAATATTTCAAAAAAATCATTTTTAGTGTTGACCAATAATAATCTAGGTGTTATATTAATACATGTCGCTGCGGGACATCAGCTTTCGCAGCTTCAACAAAACAAAAAACATCAAAAAAACATGTTGACAAAACAGTCGACAACATGATAAGATGTAAAAGTCGCTTACGAAGTAAACGACAACGAAATTGCTCTTTGAAAACTGAACAAAACAAAGCGCCAACGTTAATTTTTTAAGTGAGCACACACTATCAAAAAGCAAAATGAGCAAGTCAAACATTTCTTCGGAGAGTTTGATCCTGGCTCAGGACGAACGCTGGCGGCGTGCCTAATACATGCAAGTCGAGCGAAT
>NZ_JBFUIB010000133.1:0-8807 GCF_056402095.1 Peribacillus sp. P4_C12 | reverse complement strand
AGTGAGGGGAGAGGGAAAAAGGGTGAAAGAATTAATAGAAAAATGGGAAATTCAAACGCTGAATGTAAGAGATTTTATGTTAAAATAAAGTGTATAGTAAAGGTGGCTCTCCCTTATGGTAATGATGGGGGTTCCCGGAAAAATATTTATTAAAAAGGAGAAATAATCTTGGAAAAAGTATTAGTTTTTGGACATAAAAACCCAGATACAGACACAATTTGTTCAGCTATCGCTTATGCGGATCTGAAAAAACAACTAGGTATCAATGCTGAACCTGTTCGTCTTGGTGAAGTGAATGGTGAAACTCAATATGCATTAGACCAATTCAAATTCGAAGCTCCTCGTCTTGTAGAAAAAGTGGCAGGGGAAGCGGATGGTGTAATTTTAGTCGATCACAACGAACGCCAGCAAAGTGCTGAAGACATTGACCAAGTCCGTGTTTTAGAAGTTATCGACCACCACCGTATCGCTAACTTTGAAACAAGCGATCCTTTATATTACCGCGCAGAACCAGTTGGCTGCACGGCAACTATTTTAAATAAAATCTATAAAGAAAACGGTATTGAAGTGCCTAAAGCAATCGCAGGTTTAATGCTATCTGCCATCATTTCCGATTCTTTATTGTTCAAATCTCCAACCTGCACTGAGCAAGATGTTGCAGCAGCAATGGAATTAGCGGAGATTGCCGGAGTAAATGCTGAAACATATGGCTTAGAAATGTTAAAAGCAGGCGCTGACCTGAGCGACAAAACAATTGCCCAGCTAATTACTCTTGATGCAAAAGAATTCTCTATGGGAACTGCGAAAGTGGAGATTGCTCAAGTCAATGCTGTGGATCCGAACGAAGTTCTTGCAAAACAAGCTGAATTAGAAGCAGCTATTGAAGCTGTTATTGCTACGAAAGAATTAGATTTATTCTTATTCGTTGTAACGGATATTTTAACAAATGATTCTGTTGCCTTGGCTCTTGGAAAATCAACGGAAGCAGTTGAAAAAGCTTATAACGTTACATTGAGCAACAACATTGCCGTCTTAGAAGGCGTTGTATCACGTAAAAAACAAATCGTGCCGGTTTTAACGGACATATTCAGTAAATAAAGATGTGAAAAGGGTGCTCTGAATACTTCGAGCACCCTTTTATGTAATATTGTGAGGGTCAACAAATTTCAATCATGTCTATAAAAAAGGACTCAAACAAGCCATTTAAATGACGTTTGAGTCTTTTTTTTAATTCAAAGCTTCCTTCTCTTTTTCATAGGCGATAACAATTAGTTCTTTATTTGCGTCCTGGCCTAGCTTGCTTTCAAAGCTTTTTAGTTCATTCAGTAAATCTTGTGACAGGTTTGCTGCCGTATAATCCTGCTCGGATATCATACTTTTTGCTCCTTCCATCTAGATATATTTCATGTTATCTATTTTGTCGGTTTAAAAAGTTTCTATTCAGCAAAATTTAAACTTAAGATATTTTACTATCATAAGTGGCGAGCTTTTCAAGCAATTGGGAACTTTCATGATCGAGACCAAGCACCTGAACTGATTTACCATGTAGCCGATATTTAAGGACAACCTTATCAACTGCGCCGACTGCAGAAGCATCCCATATTTTTGAATGGGAAAAATCAATGGTGATGGAATCAGCCTTTTCATTTACATCGAACTTGGAAACAAAGTCCTGAACCGAGGCGAAAAATAATTGTCCGGTTATACGATAAATAATTTTCTTAGCCTGAATGTCCTCTGTTTTTTCAACTGACACTTTAGAAATTTTAGCCGAGAAGAAAATCATGCTCAAGAGAACGCCGGCAAATACGCCTTTTGATAAATCATGCGTATAAAGAACAATGATGACAGTTACAATCATTACAGCTGCATCCGTCTTAGGAGCTAGTCTGAGCCTCTTCAAGGAAGACCAGTCGAATGTTCCTATTGAAACCATAATCATGACTGCAACAAGGGCTGCCATTGGAATTTTAATAAGAACGTCATTCAGTATCACGATTAAAACCATCAAAAAAGCCCCGGCAACAAATGTTGAAAGYCGACCTCTGCCGCCAGACTTAATGTTAATTCCAGATTGACCAATCATTGCGCATCCTGCCATACCTCCGAAACACCCGGCGATAATATTTGCAATGCCCTGGCCTTTGGCTTCCCTATTTTTGTTGCTATCTGTGTCGGTCATCTCATCGACAATTTGAGCCGTCAATAATGATTCAAGTAACCCGACAAATGCAAGTGCTATGGAATAAGGAAAAATGATAGCCAATGTTTCAAATGTAAAAGGAATATCTGGAAGCATGAACATTGGAAGTGCCTCGGTTAATTGCCCCATATCCCCAACAGTACGCACAGTGGCCCCTGTTGTAACTGCTACAATAGTCATGAATATGATAGCGACCAGTGGTGAAGGAATGATTTTGGTGATGCGTGGAAAAAGATAGATGATTGCAAGTGAAACTGCCGTCATGACATACATAATCCACGTTTCACCCACGAAATGAGTAAGTTGGGCCGTGAAAATCAAAATGGCTAGAGAATTCACAAAACCAGTCATAACAGGCTTCGGGATAAACTTCATTAACTTTCCAATTTTGAAGACCCCTAGTAAAACTTGCAGTATACCAGTTAAAATTGTTGCTGCAAGTAAGTAGTTCAAGCCATGATCTTTTACAAGATCAACCATGACTAGCGCCATTGCCCCAGTAGCGGCTGAAATCATACCTGGTCTTCCGCCGACAAAAGAGATGACGATGGCGATACAGAAAGAGGCGTATAACCCTACCATTGGGTCGACCCCGGCAATAATGGAAAAGGCAATCGCCTCAGGAATCAGTGCCAGTGCCACGACAATACCGGAAAGAACATCTCCGCGAACGTTGCCGAACCACTCCTGTTTTAATATAGATGTATTCAAAGAAACACTCCTTTTTTCATTATATATGTGTTTTAATTTGCTTTATTAACGCAATAAATTATAGCATGGCTTATTCATTCTATCTATGGATAATAGAAACAACTAAATATGGGCTATCCATTGATTAGCTTTTTACTTTTGAGACAAAAAGTCTGGATGTCTCACAGAAGGGGAAGAAATACTTTAAGTGAAATGTATCGATAAGGGTTATAGTTGTCACATGCTTGATAGGGGATATAGGGCATTTTTTCGACTTTGGTGAGGTATGAATCATTGGGTTTAAATGTTTGAATTTCCAAAGACTTCTGTTTACCTTTTGCGATATGTTACTATTAATATACTGATTTTTCTGTATTTACTGTGGGTTATTCTTCAACAATGGATAAGAACAGGGGATGCTCCTATGAATAAAAGTGAGAAGAGAACGAAATTAGTAGAAAAAATTGAAACGCATTTAAGATTGACTGCAAGAAATTTAGTGAAATTCGATACAATTCAAGAAACATTAGATTTTACGGTAGAATCATTTCAACTGGAGTTTTCATGGGATTTCGTGGCAATCGTTTTAAGAGAAGATGATATCTTATATCCAAAAGTCTGGAAAGGAGGTTCGCCGCATTTCGCAGATTCCTTTCCAATTCACCTAAGTGAATGCTCTCCGGAGATTCTCGAAGAAGGATGGGATATTAGGAAAGAAGAAAGCAGCCTCAATTGCAAATTTTATAAGTTAATGAAAAATGAAAGAATTTCAACCTGGTTTACTGTACCTTTAAAAGATGATGGAATCAGCTATGGGTTCTGTATTATTGGCTTTCATAATTTCGTTCCTTTAATTTCTGAAGTTGAGCAAATTTTTGTTGAATTTGGAAAAGATGTCGCAGTTGCTATGCAGCTTGCAAAGGAGAAGGAATTTGAGAAACGAAAGTTAAGCAGCATAAGATGGGTCAATGAAAATGTGACCCCGGGTTCATCGATGGAAGAGTTAGTGCAAAAGGTGCTAGAGCTATCATGCCAAGGTACGATGGCGGAGGACGCCTCCATCTATTTGTTCGATGAATCAGAAAACTGTTTTTATTTGCAAAGCCCTTTGATAGGCTCTCCTAAATTGGAAGAAAATATTAGGGTTATAGGAGAGAATGAATTAAGTACATACTTTCCATTTTTTGAAAAATCGGGTGGCTTTCAGTTGTCGGTTCCGTTGGTGGTTAATCTTAAGACTGTGGGAATGATTCATTTAGCCAATAAGGCAATGGGCGCATTCACAGTGGGGGACCTTGAGCTTCTAAAATTTTTATCAAACCATGTGGCCGCATTATTTGAAAACGCTAGATTATATTTAAATGAAATTCATTTAAAGCAGCGGTTACAAAAGATTATGGGCTATCAACAGGAACTGGTCAAAGAGACATTGTACGGGGAAGATTTTGATGTCATCACGGATACCCTCAGCGGGTTGTTGTCCTGTTCAATCATTCTTTTTGATAGATTCTTCAGGTACATCTCTATTCATCTAGAAAACGAGGATGAATATTCACTTCCCGATATATATAGTCTTATTGAGAAAGAGAAAGCGAAAATCGGTAAGGAAAAACGGGGAATATGGCTCGGAGATTTTAAAAAGGATTCTACTGCGATTGGTTTTTGGCCTGTAATAGGAAGTGGGGAATTATTAGGCTATTTAGCGATCATCACAAATAAGAATGCTGTGGATGAGGTTACGAATTTAACAATTGGACATGCGCTAAATGTATATGCCATTCAGTTCATCAAACAAAAACTGATTATAGAAACTAAAGAGCAGGTGAAGGACAGTTATATAACTAAATTGTTTGAAGAGAAGATAGAGGATAAGGCTAAAATAGTGGAATACGCGACGCTAATGAACATAGATTTATATCGGCCACACCGGATTGCTGCATTAAAACTGGAAGAGGAATCTTTACTTTCCCATTCGAACCTGATCGAGAGAGAAGCAGAAAAAGCCTCGGAATGGGATCATATGAAAGAACGGCTGTATCTTAAATACAAAGAAATCATCGTGACTAAAAGAGATGATATGATGATTCTCATGATTCCAGTAGAAAGAGAAAAAGACCTGGCCTCCTCTTATTGGGGAGAGTTATATCAATATCTTAGAGAGCAACCGATTTTCAAGAAGCTTTCCTTGACGATTTATATGGGAGTGGGAGGGGCGACGGATAAGCTGGAGGATTATTATTATGCCTACAAACAGGCCATGCATGCTTATAATGTTAGCCGAAATGGCTTCCCGAAAAATGGTCTAGCTATATTTGATGAATTGGGTTCGTATTCTCTTTTAAATAACCTGAAAGACCCTGCACTTGCTGATTTATTTCTGAAAAAGTATTTAGCTCCGTTGATGGAGTATGCAAAGGGAAGTGGAGCAGATCTTATGAATACGCTAAGAGCCTATTTATTTAATAACGGAAATCTGAAAAATACCATGGATGTACTTTTCATACACCGCAGTACTCTGCGCTACAGGTTGGAAAGAATTCGTGACATTCTAGACATGGATCTAGAAGACGCAGAAACGCGATTAAATCTGATGATTGCTTATAAACTTCATGATTTATATCAATCCAGCCAGTTATAGACTAACAAAATGTGTCCTCCTCATAATCAATGATAAAAGGCCTTGAAGGGGGCTTTTTTTTGTGAAAAATTTTATCTGCGATTCCATTAGTAATAGAAGAGTTTATAAGATTCAAGTAGCCTTTTGTTTACTTGCACAAGCTTTCTCTCCTCATCTTACATGTTATATGGTGGGACTCAAGCAAGCTTTAGAAGAAAGAAGGAAAGAAAGCCAGTGCAGAGGAAAAAGCTACGTGTGAGCGCTTCTGTATCGAAATGATAGGGTGAATAGAATTTAGGCCTATGTTCCAAGAAAGAGCAAGCAAGTCTACTCAAAAGAAAGACCAGAAACTATTCTTTATAAATAATGCTTGATTTACATTCGGGACATGTTACTTCTTTATAATGCTTGAAGCTAATCTTTCTAAGATCCCTTCTGGTTAACATAGTGAATACATTATATCTTGCGCCGCATGCACAAGTATATTTGTCTTTAACTATGTGTCTCTCATCTGTATTAGCTGAATAAATAGTAGGAAAAAACATATAAAACCCTCTTTTATCTAATTTTAGGCAAATTAAAAAGGGGGCAAGAAATAAATAATTAATTAATCTAATCAAGATATATCTTGGCAACCCGGCTGCCATGACAACTAAATTGTTGGTTTAGGCCCGTGGCTTTGCGTCTTTTACTTTCATAAAATTTGCCTAAAATAATCTTAACATAAAATTTAACCCGTTTTGGAAGTGCAGAAAAAATACTTATCTATTAAATGGGAAGAACTAATGAGGGGAAGAACAAATGATAAGCGAACTTTCCTTCGGGATGGTTCTTCTCGAAGGATTTTTATTCCAAGATGTAACTACCAATTAGGGAAAGATATATATATTTTATCAGGTAATGATTCTAAATAAGAGTAAGTAAGAGATTATAGATCATTTATATATTTCCTAGTACAACGTATTAGTCAGGCTGAATTATGATCATTGGATAAATGGGAAAGCGGCTTCTCAAATATAAAATGAGGGTTATTCAAACTGAGGGTATGATACACAGTTGGTTTACACTCTGGATCTCGATTGGTACAAAACGTACGAATTAAAGGGATCCGTTTAGTACTCTATGTACCTATAACTGGTTAATATATGGAGATATAATGACAATTATTAGATAATAAAATAAAAATTCAGTCAATTAGGAGGGCACCTATGGATTTCAACTTAACGGATGATCAGCAAGCGATTGTTTCGATGGCAAGGGATGTAGTGAATGCTGAAATCATTCCACTAGCAAGAGAGTTCGACGAAAGAGAGGCTTTTCCGGTAGAAATCATGGACAAGTTGAGGGAATGTGGACTATTCAATCTATCTATTCCTGAGGAATACGGAGGTCCTGGAATTGATAAATTATCACATGCCTTAATCGTGGAAGAAATAGCAAGAGGCTGTGCTGGCATAGCAACTTCATTGGAAGCTAATTCACTTTCATCTTATCCAATTTTAGTTGGTGGGGATGAATCACTTAAGCAAAAATATTTGAAACGTTTAACCGAAGAAGGGCAATATGCTTCTTTTGCCTTAACAGAACCGGGCGCGGGCAGTGATGTATCTGGCATGTCATCAACTATTGTAAGAAAAGATGGCGGTTACATATTAAATGGGGAAAAGTGTTTTATCACCAACGCAAGTTATGCTCATTTCTATGTAGTACTCGCCAAACAGACGCTTGAAAATGGGGAAAATTCTTTTACGGCTTTAGTTGTCGAAAGAGATTCTGAAGGTATTACGGTTGGTGAAAAGGAAAAGAAAATGGGGCTAAGAGCTTCTAACACAGCTTCGGTTATCTTCGATGATGTCTTTGTCCCCCTTGAAAATCGAATTGGAGAAGAAGGAAAAGGTTTTAAGATTTTTATGAAAGCCCTTTCTTTTGCGAGGCCGATGGTTGGAGCCCAGGCGGTAGGAATTGCACAGGGAGCATATGAAAGCGCTTTAAATTATGCAAAGGAAAGAAAACAATTTAAAAAGCCAATCGCTAATTTCCAATCCATCCAGTTCATGCTGGCTGATATGGCGATGACCATTGAAGCATCAAGGTTATTGGTTCATAAGTCTGTCTTTCTCTTGGAACAGGGTACGCCTTCAGCGAAGCATGCTTCTTTCGCTAAATGTTTCGCTGCTGATACCGCCATGAAAGTAGCCGAAGATGCGGTGCAAATTCATGGAGGTTACGGATTCATTCGGGAATATCCAGTTGAGAAGTATTTCCGTGATGCTAAAATCATGCAAATTTACGAAGGTACAAATCAAATACAACGTGTCGTCATTGCAAAAGAGATATTGAGCTAACAAAAAAAGGGGGAAATGAAAATGGCAGAGACAATTATCGGGGTCGTAGGATCAGGAACAATGGGGGGAGGAATCGCTCATCAAGCAGCGTTATCCGGTTTCAAAGTAATTTTATGTGATGTAGAAGATCGATTTTTAGATAATGCGATTAATAGAATGGAAACGTTCATGGATAAAAGCGTAGCAAGAGGCAAGATGAAGGAAGAGCAAAAGCCTGAGGTGCTGGGAAGAATCACAACAACGACTAATTTGGAAGATTTAAAGGAAGCCAACATTGTTATCGAAGCAATCATCGAGAACTTGGAAGCGAAGAAAGCGATATTTTCCCAGTTAGATAACGTTCTTGGCGATGAAGCGATAATTGCTACCAATACTTCATCGATGTCGATCACAGTCATTGCAGGAGCGACCAAGCGGCCTGAGAAGGTAGCGGGTATGCATTTCTTTAACCCGGCGCAAATCATGAAATTAGTGGAAGTGGTCCGTGGTTATCATACAAGCGATGATACCGTATCAAAATTAATGGAGCTTTCAAGGGCATTTGGCAAAGAACCAATCGAAGTCAAAAAAGACTCGCCTGGATTTATCGTGAACAGAATCATGATTCCGCAATTCATTGAAGCCATCAAATTGGCTGAAGAAGGGGTAGCTTCTTATGAAGATATTGATAAAGCCGTTAAATTGGGATTGAATTATCCAATGGGTCCTTTTGAATTACAGGACTTTGCGGGTGTCGATATTGGTTTGCACGTCATGGATTATTTTTATGATGAATTTAAAGACGGTCGTTTTGCAGCTCCTCAACTTATCCGCCAAATCGTAAATGCAGGACGTACAGGTAAAAAGGCAGGTGCAGGATTTTATGACCACGACAAAGAATGAGGGGGCAATAAAAGTGGAATTAGAAGTGTTGAAATATGAAATTGAGAACGGGGTAGCAACTGTTTATTTG
>NZ_JBFUIB010000132.1:0-8818 GCF_056402095.1 Peribacillus sp. P4_C12 | reverse complement strand
CCGTTAAACGGGCAATGGAAGATACTAAGAATAATGATGGGATGATTTTAAACTTTGCTCTAAACTACGGAAGCCGCGGAGAAATCGTAACCGCAGTGAATAGCATCGTTCATGATGCTAAGAATGGTATAATAAAGGAAAATGTTTCGGAGGAAATACTTACAAGTTACTTAATGACTAAGCATTTGTCAGATCCAGATTTACTGATTCGCACAAGCGGTGAAATCCGTTTAAGTAATTTCATGCTATGGCAGGCGGCTTATACAGAGCTATGGTTTACAGATGTATTATGGCCGGATTTTAGTGAAGAGCATTTATTGCAGGCAGTTGAGGAGTATCAAAAGCGTTCACGAAGATTCGGTGGCGTTTAATGTAGAAGGCGAGGAAAATGGAATAATGAAACAGCGAATTATTACGGCGGTCGTTGCTGCCGCTATCTTCATTCCAATAGTTATTTTAGGGGGAATTCCCTTTTTACTGCTGGTTTATCTGCTAGCGTCCATTGGTTTGTATGAACTGATGAAAATGAAAAATATGCGTGTGCTCTCTTTTGAAGCGATTCTTTCACATATCTTGTTATGGGTACTTTTACTACCCAATGAAAATACCGCTTTTTTAGCCAATATTAATTACGATAAAGTCCAAATTTTCTTAATGGGCGTTTTACTGCTACTTCTTTATACAGTCGTTTCAAAAAATCGTTTTACTTTTGATGACGCAGGCTTTTTAGTGATTACAATCCTATATCTAGGCATGGGATTCTACTATCTATTTGAAACACGTGATTCGTTGGGGCTGGGTCTGATATATATCTTGCTTGCATTATTTACGATTTGGGCAACCGATTCAGGAGCATACTTTATCGGTAAGTCACTAGGTAAAAGAAAGTTATGGCCTGAAATCAGTCCAAATAAAACGGTGGAGGGATTTTTCGGCGGGGTATTCTCCGCGTTGATAGTGGGTGTGCTATTTTATGTTTTCTCTTCCCTCGACTATACATTATTACAATTACTATTGATTTCTTTAATCATTGCGATTTTCGGCCAATTGGGTGATCTCGTTCAATCGGCTTATAAACGCCATTATGGGGTAAAGGATTCAGGAAAGCTTCTTCCAGGTCATGGAGGAATTTTGGACAGGCTTGATAGTCTGATATTTATTTTACCGATTTTGCATTTATTGCATGTATTATAATACAAATAAAGGCATAGGCAAGTGTTATATAAATTAGGAGATGAACAATTTGAAATATATCAGCCTTTTGGGTGCAACRGGTTCGATTGGCCAACAAACAGCGGATGTAGTGAGGGCTCATCCTGATCAATTCAAAATAGTGGCGCTTTCAGCTGGGAAAAATATAGAATTGGTCAGAACTTACATACAAGAGTTTGAACCGAAACTTGTTTCAGTACAGACTAAAGAGGATTATCATCTTTTAAAAAGTGAATTCTTCAGCAAAAAAGATATCGAGTTCATGTACGGAGATGAAGGACTGACCGCTGTTGCTGTTTATGATCAAGCTACAATATTAGTCAATGCCGTCATCGGAAGCGTAGGACTCTATCCAACTTTGCAGGCAATCAAGGCTAAAAAGGATATTGCAATCGCTAATAAGGAGACATTAGTGACTGCAGGTCATTTGGTCATAAATGAAGCTAAAAAAGCTGGAGTTAGATTACTCCCTGTTGATAGTGAGCATTCAGCGATTTTCCAGGCGTTACAGGGCGAAAAGGAAAAGAATATCGAACGTCTAGTCATTACTGCATCAGGCGGCAGCTTCCGGGATCGTACCCGAGAAGAATTGAAAGGTGTTACGGTGGAAGAGGCGCTAAATCATCCGAACTGGTCGATGGGCGCTAAAATTACGATAGATTCAGCTTCGATGATGAATAAGGGGTTGGAAGTAATTGAGGCCCACTGGCTTTTCGATCTTTCATACGATAAAATTGATGTATTGTTACATAGGGAGAGTATCATCCACTCCATGGTTGAATTTCATGATTCTAGTGTGATTGCCCAACTGGGCACACCAGATATGCGCGTACCGATTCAATATGCCCTTACTTATCCTGACCGTCTACCACTCGTGGGGCGTAAACGTCTGAACTTGGCTGATGCAGGAAAACTTCATTTTAGCGATATGGATTTCACCAGATATCCTTGTTTGCAATTTGCCTATAAAGCAGGTAAAATGGGCGGAACAATGACAACCGTGTTGAATGCAGCCAATGAAGCAGCAGTAGCTGCATTTTTATCTGGAAAGGTATCATTCCTGGAAATTGAGACTTTGATTGAAAAAGCGCTGAATCAGCATTCTGTCATAACACTTCCGGATTTAGAAACCATTCAGGAAGTAGATTTAATGACAAGGCAGTATATAGAATCTTTAGTGAAAGATAGGTGACCGGAACATGCAGACTTTAGAAACGATTATAGCGTTCATTATCATTTTCGGTGCTCTTGTATTTTTCCATGAGCTTGGACACTTAGTGTTTGCAAAGCGTGCCGGAATTTTATGCCGTGAGTTCGCAATCGGTTTCGGACCAAAAGTATTCACGTATAAAAAGAAGGAAACCGTTTATACGATTCGCCTGCTTCCTCTAGGTGGGTATGTGCGTATGGCTGGCGAAGATGCTGAAAATATTGAGCTAAAGCCGGGTTATCGCGTAGGATTAATTTTTGATAATGAAGAGTATGTTACAAAAATCATTTTGAACAATAAAGATAAATATCCTGATATCCGGCTTGTTGAAGTAGAAGTGATCGACCTTGATCACAAACTGATTCTTACAGGTTATGAAGAGGGGGAGGAAGATACGTTAAAAACCTTTACCATTCATAAAGAAGCGGTAATCGTTGAAAATGGTGTAGAAAATCAGATTGCACCTTATGACCGACAATTTGCCTCAAAGTCGCTAGGACACCGCTTCCTAACGATTGTAGCTGGGCCAGCGATGAACTTTGTTTTGGCGTTTGTTATTTTTGTGTTGATTGGTTTGTTTCAAGGGGTTGTTGTGGATGAAGCAAAACTCGGTGAACTGACTGCAGATGGTTCGGCTATAAATGCCGGGTTAAAATCTGGAGATGTTATTCAATCAATTGAGGGAACAGAAGTCTCATCTTGGGGAGATGTTCAGGAAAGCATACAAAAAAACCCTGGACAAGAAATAGAATTTGTCGTTGATAGGGACGGGAAAACATTAGAAGTACCCGTTGTTCCTCAAGAAGTGAAGAGAGATGGCAAGAAAATTGGAATTATTGGTGTCTATCCTCCAGTTGAAAAAGCACCGATTAAAGCAATACAATACGGTTTTACCGAAACATATTTTTGGACAAAACAGATCTTTATTATTCTTGGTGACCTTGTAACGGGCGGCTTTACGATCGACAGTCTATCAGGCCCTGTAGGAATCTATAAATCCACAGAAGAAGTTGCAAAACAAGGTATATTCACGTTGATGAAATGGGCAGGACTGCTCAGCATTAACCTAGGAATTATGAACCTTCTTCCATTACCAGCGTTGGATGGAGGAAGACTGCTATTCTTCGTGGTAGAATTCTTAAGAGGAAAACCAATTGACCGCCAAAAAGAAGGAATGGTTCACTTTATCGGGTTTGCATTGCTGATGTTGTTAATGATTGTCGTTACTTGGAATGACATCCAGCGATTCTTCTTATAAAACATGTTCGAATAAGGTATTACAGGCCAGCAGAATTATCTGTTGGCTGTTTCTAATCATGGGAATGGAAATCACCATTTTCTTAAGTTTTTTAAACGTTTTGGGGAAATAGTTTGTTTTCTAAGGAAATCGTAAGTATAATCGAGAATGAGTATATTAAATCAGCTTTTCTGAATATCTCAGAAAGTCTTTTTTTGTATTATATGACCGTATAAAAGCTACGGGATGTAATTATCCGTGGCGGCAGTTTAATTTAAAGGAATTATTGAAGAGGTGCAGATATGAAACAAAGTATGACGTTAATCCCTACATTGAGAGAAGTACCTGCAGATGCAGAAATTAAAAGTCATCAGCTATTATTACGTGCAGGATTTATGAGACAAAATTCCAGTGGGGTATATAGTTTCATGCCGCTTGGGAAAAAAGTGCTTCAAAAGGTTGAAGCCATCGTTCGGGAAGAGATGGATAATGCTGGTGCAGTTGAGCTTTTAATGCCTGCTTTACAACAAGCGGAATTCTGGCAGGAATCTGGACGTTGGTATACATATGGTCCAGAGTTGATGCGTTTGAAGGACCGCAACAACCGTGAATTTGCGCTTGGTGCCACACATGAAGAAGTGATTACAAGCCTAGTTCGTGATGAAGTGAAGTCTTACAAGCGTCTTCCTTTAACAGTATACCAAATTCAAACAAAATTCCGTGACGAACAGAGGCCGCGCTTTGGATTGTTGCGTGGACGTGAATTTATCATGAAAGATGCTTATTCTTTCCATGCTAATCAAGAAAGCCTTGATGCTGTTTATAAAAAATTATATGCGGCGTATGCAAATGTATTTAGCCGCTGCGGTCTTAATTTCCGTGCGGTCATTGCCGATTCAGGAGCGATGGGTGGAAAAGATACACATGAATTCATGGTCCTATCTGAAATAGGGGAAGATACAATTGCCTATTCAGATACGTCTGATTATGCAGCTAATATTGAAATGGCACCAGTAAGTGTGAACTATGAAAAAAGTTCAGAAGCACAGGGTGCACTTGAAAAAATTCATACACCTGGGCAAAAAACAATCGAGGAAGTAGCAACATTCTTAAAAACGGATGCTACGAAGTTGATTAAATCGTTGTTGTTTAAAGTGGATGAAAAATTTGTGCTCGTATTGGTGCGCGGTGATCATGAAGTCAATGATATTAAGTTGAAGAATTTCTATAACGCATCAGTCGTAGAAATGGCAGATCCAATCGAGACGAAAGATGTTTTGGGCTGTGCAATTGGTTCTCTTGGACCAATCAATGTCACTTCTGACGTAGAAGTGATTGCGGATGTTGCTATCGAAGTAATGGTCAATGGAATTTGTGGTGCAAATGATGAAGACTACCATTATGTGAATGTAAATCCAGACCGTGATTTTAATGTAGCCAATTATTTGGATCTTCGTTTTATTCAAGAGGGTGACCTATCACCGGATGGAAACGGAAAAATTCAATTTGCTAAAGGGATTGAAGTTGGTCACGTATTCAAGCTGGGGACAAAATATTCCGAAGCGATGAACGCGACCTACCTTGATGAAAATGGACGATCACAGCCGATGATCATGGGTTGTTACGGAATTGGTGTATCTCGCACACTTGCAGCTGTAGCTGAGCAATTCAACGATGAAAAAGGATTGGTTTGGCCAGTGAACTTAGCGCCATACCAAGTTCATTTGATCCCAATTAATATGAAGGATGAAGCGCAGTCTGCACTTTCAGAAGAATTGTATAATGATTTTAAAACACAAGGCTTTGACGTTCTGATGGATGATCGTCAAGAACGTGCCGGTGTTAAATTTGCTGATTCAGACTTAATTGGACTTCCTGTCCGTGTAACAGTCGGTAAAAAGGCTTCAGAGGGAATTGTCGAAGTGAAAATCCGTAAAACTGGTGAGGTTCTTGAAATTGAAAGAGCTGAACTAACTCAAAAACTTCGCGAAATATTAGGATAATTATTTTGAAAAATAGCGAAGGGAGGCATCATTCAATTGAATGATGCTTTTCCTTTTCCTACATTTAGATACTCGTGAAAGGTACGTGTTATGTTATAATAACCACTGATATTAGAGTAGAAATAATAATGAATAAAATCTTAAGAGATAGTAGATAAGGGGAGAGAGGAAATGGATCAAAATCCAAATAGCGGTAGAGAGAGATTTCAACTCTTGCTCCAGCAGATGGACTTGACTGAGGATGCCTTTGTGAACTTTTTCATTGGTGCCGAAATTGATAAGCTCTCAATTGAGAGAGAGTCCAAAACATGGCATTTTGCCTTTAATATACCTGCGTTAATTCCTTGCAGTGTTCATACAAGACTTGCTACTCAATTAGCAAGTACCTTCGCCCATATTGCGAAGGTCTCATTCACTTTGAATGTAGCTAACCCGCAAGTGACCGAACAATTAGTTAAAGAGTATTGGAAAAACTGCATAGGCGAGCTTCAAGGCATGTCTCCAGCTCTATTGTCACTACTAAATGAGCAAGAGCCTACAGTAAATGGATATAAAATTATCGTAAGTGCACGAAATGATACTGAGGCCGGTCAGTTGAAACGAAAATACTCTGGACTCATTTCGAATATCTATCAAACGTTTGGTTTCCCTCCACTGACTCTTGATGCGGAAGTAAAGGAAACAGTTTCGAATCCTGATTATCAGAAGTTTTTAGAAGAGAAACAAAAGGAAGACGCGGAAAAGGGGCTTGCTGCCCTAGTGGAAATGCAGAAGAAAGAATCGGAAAAAGGTGGAGACGATGGCGTCTACGAAGGACCTGTTAAGATTGGTTATACGATTAAAGAAGATGCTGATTTCCGCAGAATTGAACAGATTATCGATGAAGAGCGGAGAATTGCAATTGAGGGCTTCGTATTTGATGCGGAAGTCCGAGAGCTTCGTAGTGGCCGTAGCTTACTGACGTTCAAAGTCACGGATTATACCAGCTCAATATTAGTCAAAATGTTTTCACGTGATAAAGAAGATGCCGCAATTCTTGCCCGTGTGAAAAAGGGAATGTGGGTACGTGCTCAAGGTAGCATTCAAAATGATACATTTGTACGGGATTTGGTTATGATTGCAAATGATATAAATGAAATTTCTAAACAGGGTCGACAGGACAAGGCTCCTGAAGGGGAAAAGCGGGTCGAACTGCATATGCATACTCCGATGAGTTCTATGGATGCGGTGACACCGACTTCTGCCCTTATTGCCCAGGCAGCCAAGTGGGGGCATAAGGCTGTTGCCATCACGGATCATGCAGGTGCCCAATCATTCCCTGAAGCTTATAGTGCTGGGAAAAAGAATGACATTAAAATTCTTTACGGCGTCGAAGTGAATCTTGTAAACGACGGCGTGCCGGTTGTCTATAATGAGGCGCATATTGCATTGGCTGATGCCACCTATGTCGTGTTTGATGTAGAAACGACAGGACTGTCTGCCGTTTATGATACGATAATTGAATTTGCTGCAGTAAAAATTCGTGACGGGGACATTATTGATCGATTCGAGTCATTTGCGAATCCTCATCATCCGTTATCCAATACGACCATAGATTTGACGGGAATCACTGATGATCTTGTAGAAAATGCTCCGGAAGTCTCGGAAGTACTCGAAAAGTTCAGGAATTGGGCAGGAGATGCCATACTCGTTGCTCATAACGCGACATTTGATATGGGCTTTTTGAATATAGGTTATAAAAACATGGGATATCCTAAGGCAGCGAACCCAGTTCTGGACACATTGGAACTAGCCCGATTTTTATATCCGGAGTTTAAAAACCATCGTTTAAATACATTATGTAAAAAGTTCGATATCGATTTGACCCAGCATCATAGGGCCATATATGATGCCGAAGCTACAGGCTACCTTATGTTGAAGATGCTAAAGGATGCGATGGAAAAAGACATTACCCATCATGATCAGCTAAATGACAATATGGGGAAAGGAAATGCTTATCAGCGTTCCCGTCCGTCCCATTGTACGCTGATTGCGCAAACACAGGCTGGTTTAAAAAACCTTTTTAAATTAATTTCGATATCACATATTGATTATTATTATCGTGTACCTCGGTTACCGCGTTCCCAACTTAAAAAGTATCGTGAAGGAATTCTCGTTGGATCCGGATGTGATAAAGGGGAAGTTTTTGAAGGGATGATGCAAAAGGGTTTTGAGGAAGTCATAGATATCGCTGAATTTTACGATTATCTTGAAATTCATCCGAAGGAAGTATACCAGCATTTGATTGAGCTTGAATATATCAGGGATGATAAATCGTTAGAAACAATCATCACAAATATCGTCAAGCTTGGTGAGAAATTGGATAAGCCTGTCGTTGCCACAGGGAATGTTCATTATTTGGACCCAAACGACAAAATTTACCGTAAAATCCTTGTGAATTCACAAGGTGGAGCGAACCCGCTGAATCGTCATAAGCTGCCGGATGTACATTTCCGGACAACTGATGAAATGCTGAGGGCCTTCTCATTCCTTGGTTCTGAGAAAGCCAAAGAAGTCGTGGTAACTAACACGAATAAAATCGCTGATATGATAGATGAAATCAAGCCTATCAAGGATGAGTTATACACGCCTAAAATTGAAGGTGCAGAAGAAGAGATGCGTGAGATGAGTTACGGCATGGCAAGGAAGATATACGGAGAGGACCTGCCGGAAATCGTAGAGGCCCGTCTTGAAAAAGAACTGAAAAGCATCATTGGCCATGGATTTGCCGTTATTTATTTGATTTCTCACAAACTAGTTAAAAAATCTTTGAATGATGGCTATCTCGTAGGATCACGGGGGTCGGTGGGATCTTCGTTCGTTGCAACGATGACTGAAATTACTGAGGTTAACCCGCTGCCGCCGCATTATGTGTGTCCAACGTGTAAAAAATCGGAATTCTTCAATGACGGTTCTGTGGGTTCTGGATTTGACCTGCCAGATAAAGACTGTCCAGATTGCGGCATTGCTTATACAAAAGACGGACATGATATCCCGTTTGAAACCTTCCTTGGCTTTAAAGGGGATAAGGTTCCTGATATTGACTTGAACTTCTCCGGTGAATATCAGCCGAAGGCCCATAACTATACTAAGGTCTTGTTTGGAGAAGAGTATGTT
>NZ_JBFUIB010000131.1:0-8872 GCF_056402095.1 Peribacillus sp. P4_C12 | reverse complement strand
CTCCCTGACGGTTAATTCGGCTTACTTCATCTTCAAGACCATGCCGTTTCAATTTATTAAAGTTGGCTCCGTAAGTATTCGATTGTAGAATATCAGCACCTGCTTCTAAATAGGCACGATGAATGGATTCAATTTGATCAGGATTAGTGCAGTTTAATTCCTCATAACATTGATCGATTCCATATGAGTATAATAATGTTCCCATTGCTCCTTCTCCAACCAGCATTCTTTCTTTCAATTCTTTACGAAAATCCATATGTACACCCTCTCTCAAAAACAATTCTGTTTTTGTCGTTTTCTATGAGTATGAGAGAAAAGAAAAAAAACCTTCTCAAAGAAGAAGGTTTTTTGAAACATTCTCCTCATCTATCAAGCTCTGCTTGCTGGATTTAGCACCTTTGCCTAAGCTGGTTGCTGAGGTTTCCTCGGGCCAGTCCCTCCACCTCTCTCGATAAGATCCATTTATAAAGTTTTCTTAACATTTCAAAATTTGTTTATATTTAATTTACATTAATAATCTGTCAATTTCAATAGTTTGATAGTCATTTTTTTCTTTTCTACTAAGATCATACATCCTTCAAAGTTTAAACTCTCTTTAATATCCTTTGTTTCCAGTCCTCCGCTAACGAATCTACAGAAAGTAGAGCATGAGCTCCATCCTGTCCGTCTCGATTATGCAGGATCACTTCAGTTGCATAATATACTGAGATATTTTCTTGAAGTCGATCTAATAAAACAATTTCATCTTGTTTTTTAATAACTCCTTCTTGAATGACCTTTGCAAAATAACCAGTAAAACTTGTTTTCATCACTGATGTCAAAAACTTAGGTTCTTGGTTAAAGTGAGAAATAGTCGAGCAAGGAATTCGTCCTTGGGTGATCTGAACAATTGTCCCACCTATTTGATAGATATCACCGATATACGTTTGAGTTTCCATCATCCCAGCTACTGTTAAATTCTCACCAAAAGCAGGGATATCAAGCTGTTTAGAGAATTTTTCATTCCAAAATGAGTAATGCTCAAAAGGATAAATACACAATGCACGGTCAGGGCCTCCATGGAACTTTAGATTACCTACTCCATCTCCAACTATTCCTGATTTTGTTACGGTCACATTATCCAAAGTTTTTTTATCCATAGCTGATAAAATCTTAACATTCGAAAACATTTCCTGTTTAGGCTTTCCGGCTTGAAGGGACACGATTTTTCCATTTTCCAATTAACATCTTCCAATCCTATTTACTTTATATCATCCTTATATGAATACATTATACTAAAAATTCATTTTATTCTGCATCTATTTTAATTACTTTACTATTTCAGAGAAGATAAAAACGTCTACTTCCGGGAGAAATGGTGGAAAATTACTGATTTTCAGAAAAATCTTACTATAGTTTCGGTAATTTGGTTGCTATTTCAGAATTAAATATGGTAGAATATGAACACAATATATAGTCGAAAAACAAATTTGGTCGCCTATATGTTGATTTCACGATTAATTTCCTCATTGTCGCTCTTCAGGGAGCGAATTTTTTTGCCTTCTTCAAATCCACTCCTCAATCCCTACAATAAAGATCAGCTATATATCGCCTTACTGAATGACTTTATCATCTTCAGAATAATATTTTACTCTGCTCAGAATCACTCCATTAAAACACATCAGCCTAAAACACTACCTTTTCTTTTTAAATTCTCAGCTTCTTCTCTGTCAAAAAGAACCATTCCGTTTTTCTTACTAAAAAAACCACGGTTTTTAATTCACATTCTTCCTCTACCGCATAGATTAGTCCTACAAATATCTCCACGGGCAACCCAATTATCTTTACAAAACACAAACTTCATTAATATGTATTCCGTTTAAATTGTTCAGCTATGTGTACCTTTAACCACTGCATTCACATTGTTTCCCTTCTGATAAAACAAAAAGAAGCTGAGAGACATTGGTTCGTCTTCCACTCAGCTTCTTTTTTTACGCTTGTTTCTTTTTTTTCGGTGCCGCTTTTTTCCGGGTTGTCGTTTTTTTCCCTTCCAGTTTATCAGGTTTCGTTCGATCAATGGATGCTTGTAAAGCTTCCATTAAATCGGTAACATTGTTGGGCACTGTTTCTTTTGTTTTGGCTGTAATCGTCTTCTGTCCTGTTTTCTTTGATTCAATCAGCTCAAGTAACGCCGTTCGATAATCATCATTGTATTTTGTCGGATCAAAAATCGTTGTCAATTGATCTATTAACAAAATTGCCGTATCAATTTCTTTTTTTACAATTGTATCATTTGCAGGGATATTCGGAACATCTGCTGCAGAGCGTACTTCATCTGGGTAATGAATCGTTTCCATCAACAAGGTGTTATCTACAACCCTTATTACCGCCATTTGTTCCTTTGAACGGATGATGATTTTTGCTAACCCAACCTTATTCGATTCCTTGAGTGCTTGCCGCAATAGGGAATAGGCTTTTATGCCACCATCATTTGGAGACATAAAATAACTTCGGTTAAAATATATCGGATCTATTTCTTCAATCTTAACAAAATCCATGATTTCCACTGATTTTTCTTCATTTTGTTTTTTAAGTTCTTCTAGCTCACTGTCTTCTAATACAACAAACTTTCCTTTTGTATATTCAAAAGCACGAACAATGTCTTCCTTGCCTACTTCCTTCTGGCAGACCGGACAAACTTTTTCGTATTTAATTGGTGAGTGGCATTCCTTATGCAACGTTCGCAAAGATATGTCCTTATCTTCCGTTGCGGCATGAAGTTTTATCGGAATGTTCACCAAACCGAAAGAAATGCTTCCCTTCCATATGGTATGCATATTCGTCACCTCATAACTTTTTATAAATAGAAGTACAGACTTATTATTCCCTCTTGTCTAAAATAATTCGAAAAAACATTTGCCAACTCTAACACCTCATTATTTTGGCAAAAATAATGTCAATCACTTATTGCGGAGGTACAAATAAAATGAAACCGATGCTGCCAACATATTACCCTGAAGCCCCGAAATCCACGGATTGGCGTTATGAAGTCAAATATGACGGTTTTCGTGCCATTTTAACAATAGATGCCCATACGGTAAAAATTACGAGTCGAAACGGGAAGGAATTATCTTCTCTTTTCCCAGAAATCAGTACATTTATTAATGACCTAGATCTTAAAAGTTTTCTACCACTGCAGTTAGATGGAGAATTAGTCTGGCTCACAAATGAAGTAAAAACAGACTTTTTTGAGGTACAATGGCGTGGCCGCCTACGGAAACAATCCCTGATTTCTGAAAAAGCTAATTTTACCCCGTGCCGGTTTATCGTGTTTGACCTGCTTAGGATCAACGGAAATGACCTTACCACTAATTCAATGTCAGAACGAAGGAAAATGATTAAAAACCTTGGAGARATACTTGAATTGCCTATGCCTCCTAATCCAAATGATAAGGCTTTAATTCAATTGATTGAGAGTTATGTCGATTTAGATAAGGCAATAAATAAAGTCATCCTCTTAGATGGAGAAGGGATAGTCGCCAAGGAAATTCAAAGTACTTGGCAAGAAGGAAAACGTTCCACTTCCTGGATCAAAGTGAAAAATTGGAGGGCTGTTTCCTGCTTCATCACAGCTTTGAATAAAGAAAACGGATATGTTTCCCTCGCAGTATATAAAGGGAATGAAATCACTAAAATTGGTAGTGTCAAAAATGGGCTTAGCGCTCACGATAAAAGTATCTTACATGAACTGATTAAACAAAATGCTTCAGAAGAAGACGAACAATTCTTTTATATACATCCGTCCATTTGTATTGAAGTTCAATTTTTACATGTATACGAGGAAAATGAATTACGTGAACCTCAGTTTTCACAATGGCTTTTACAGACATCCCCCAATGAATGTACTTGGGAAAAATTCGTAATTAGCCAATTTACATTTCCAGATTCAATACAAATATCTTCCCGGGATAAACCACTTTGGATAATCGATGACAAACAGGTGATAAAAGTTGAATACCTTCAATATTTACGAGAGGTTTCTGCATTTTTCTTACCCTTTTTAAAGGATAAACTGCTAACAACGATTCGTTATCCCCATGGATCTATGGACAATGAAAAATTTTTCCAAAAAAACAAACCAGATTATGCGCCTGCATCTATTAAAACGTTCTGGGATGAGGATATTGAGTATATGTTGTGTAATGATATTGAAACATTGCTGTGGTTTGGCAACCAACTTGCCCTAGAGTTTCATACTCCATTTCAGAAAGCAGGAAAAGTAAAACCTGATGAAATCGTCCTGGATTTAGACCCACCCTCGATTGAATTTTTTTCTTTAGCAATTAAAGCTGCACTTGAAATAAATAAAGTAATGGATTCTTTAAATATCAAAGCATTTGTAAAAACTTCCGGAAACAAAGGGCTGCAAATTCATATTCCACTACCGGAAGACATCTTTTCCTATCAAGAAACACGTATGTTCACCGATTTTCTCGGTCATTACTTAATAAGCTCTTACCCAGATGATTTTACAATGGAACGCTTGAAGAAAAATCGGCAAAATCGACTCTACCTTGACTTTGTACAGCATAGTGAAGGGAAAACCATTATTGTCCCTTATTCACCGCGCGGTAATCGGTTTGCTGGWGTTGCTACACCATTATATTGGGAAGAAGTGGGCGAAAGACTTCAGCTCAAAGACTTTACGATTGAAACCGTACCAAATAGAATTAAAAGATTGGGGTGTGCCTTTAAGGATTACAGACATGTCAATAATGGCCCTGCTTTTCTTGAAGTTTTGTCCTTTCTCAAACAAAAAAAGACCAACTCATAGTTGGTCTCGCACTTTAAAGCGTAGTTTTTAAATAGCTTTGTACTTCTGCCTGCAACTTAGCATACAGACTTGTTTCCGCGTCATAGTCATGTTTTTCAAGTAGTTCAAATTTTTCCGGCTGATTTAAGTCAATTTCAATCAACGCCTTATATTCATAGGTTGCGTTCCCGATTAAATCAATCGAATATTTTTTGCTCTCTTTATCATAATGCACAACACATTTAACTTTCCCGCCATTATTATAAACGGAAATTTCACTTTCTAATGAGTTTAGTCCAACAGAACATGTAATCAGACTAGAAGCCGACATCGCTGTTCCGCAGGCATTTGTGAATCCTACGCCTCGTTCAAATGTCCGTACATAAATACTACCTGGCTCCAGCTCTTTCACAAAACTGACATTGACACCATCAGGGAACAGCTCGTTCGGCTGATTGACCTTCATTGAAAGTTCTGCCTGCAATTCACTTTGCAGCACATCACTATCGACCAAAGTGATTAAATGCGGATTAGGAACTGCCAATGCCGAAAATAAAAGGGAATCATGTAGCTCCGGCAATGGTTCATTTTGCAATTGTTCCTTTTCAACGACAAGCGGAAGGTCCTTTACCTTAAAACTAACTGGGGAAATTTCCACCTTGAAAGTTGGAATCCCTTTATAGATATCTTCCGTTTTTTCAACGAGTAAATTTGCTTTCATCGTCTCCACAATCATTTTATCAAGCCCTAGAACGTCATATGCATAACGAGCCACACAACGAAGTCCATTACCACACATTGATGCTTCCGAACCATCCGCATTAAAGACACGCATTCTTGCATCTGCATGTTCACTTTTCATTACAAATAAAATACCATCCGCTCCGAGCTTTTCCCTATTACAAAGAGTCTGGGCTAAATTTTTGCGTTCTTCTTCAGTAAACGTCAAGGTTGTTGTTAATTCATCAATGATTAAAAAATCATTGCCTGATCCATGGCTTTTTAAACCTTCAATAATCATCCTGTCACTTCCTCAATTTGCTGCTTTTATATATCATTATTTTAATATCTTTTATCATAGCATTTTCAGAACAGATGTGTCATTGCGAAGTTTACAATAAATCGAAATTTCCTTCAGGAGTTTTTTTCATCTCACCTATTAAAGGCACAAAGTGTAAGCAACATTATAATCCACTCCATTTTAGTTACTATATGCCATAAAGAGCGGCTAGAATAAGAAGTTTCTTATTCCAACCGCTCTTCCAAAGTGTCAACCAATCATTCCGATAATAAAATAGACGATAAACAATCCCGCACTCACATACATTGGAGTTGAGACCTCTTTTGCTTTTCCAGTTACCAGTTTCAAGAACGGGTAAAGGATGAAACCAAAAGCCATTCCATCTGCAATACTGTAAGTAAATGGAATGATTGTGATAATTAAAATTGCCGGTATACTTTCGGTAAAATCGCTAAAATCTAGCTTTTTAATATTTTCTAGCATCAGAATGCCAATAATAATTAATATTGGAGCAATGGCACTGTCTGGGATCACTTTAATTACCGGTATAAATAATAGGGAAAGAATGAATAACAGACCTGTCACTACTGATGTCAAACCAGTTCTGCCTCCTGATGCGATTCCAGCTGCTGTTTCGACAGTTGCAACCGTAGGACTAGAACCGAAGATACCTGAAAGAAGAACGGAAACACTTGTAGCTTGCAGTGACTTTTTATAAGCTTCAGGACGGTTGATACTTTGTACATGTCCGTGTACAAGACCAATATTTTCAAAGACAAGAACCATTGTCATAGCAAAGACGCTTATCCAGAATTCAATTCTGCCTGCCTCAATGAACGATAATGAAAAGAAGAGATCACTGTAAGAGGCTGTGTCTAAACCTGAAAAATGGATATCCGAGATTTGAACTGTACCAAACCAATAAGCAATAAGACTACCTGCTATGATGGTAATCATAAAATTACCTGGAACATTCTTGATAAATAACGTGATGGCCAGTAAAAATGTCAGCACCGTTGAAAGCACAGCTGGATCACCTAAATCTCCAAGGGCAATAATTGACGACGAACCGCCTGTTATAATCCCGCCCTTTTCGAGACCGATTAGCATCAAAA
Source organism: Peribacillus sp. P4_C12 (assembly GCF_056402095.1). Lineage (NCBI taxonomy): Bacteria > Bacillati > Bacillota > Bacilli > Caryophanales > Bacillaceae > Peribacillus > Peribacillus sp. P4_C12. Next base: position 1,944 of record NZ_JBFUIB010000131.1, on the reverse strand, counting down.
ATAAACCTAGACCCACAGAGATGGCATCTTTTATCGAACTTGGGATTGAATCACTAATTAATTTCGAGTATTTTGTAAAAGCGATGACTACAAAAATAAACCCCGAGATAAAAACAGCACCARGTGCCGATTGCCAAGACAGACCCATTCCTTGAACCATTGTATATGCAAAAAGGGCATTGACACCCATGCCTGGAACGATAAGGATTGGAACATTTGCCCAAAGCCCTATCATGATACAGCTTAAAGCTGATAGAAGAATTGTCGCAATTACTGCACCATTAATCGGTATGCCCGCCTCTGATAAAATCAGAGAATTCACGACGAGAATATACACTATCGTAAAATAGCCGACAACTCCGGCAAGGATTTCACGTTTTCCATTCGTTTCATATTTGGAAAAATGAAAAAACGCTTCCAAGTTTTTTTTATTCATGTTGTATCCTTATTAAATTTATCCCTCACCCACCCGTTTGTATCTGTGACAAACTACACTTGGCGATTTTAACAAAAAAACTGATAAAAAGAAATAGAATTTCTCAAACTTAAAAAAACTGTCGGAAATAATTCCGACAGTTTTTTTAATGAACCAATTGTTTTTATTGGTTTTCTTCTACCGCATAACCGTCAACAACCAATTCTAATTTGCCTGTATCCGGCGAAATAATCAGTCCATGTACAGGAATATTCTTTGGAATTAAAGGATGGCCTTTGATTACTTCCACGCTTTTTTTAACACTTTCATATACATCATCAAATCCGCGAAGCCAACTACGGATATCTATTCCTGCAGCTCCAAGTGTATCAATGGTACTTTTCGGAATATCACGATCAATCATCTTTTCAACTACAGAATCAGCATCAACTGATGCCATTCCACAGTCATGATGAGGTATAACAAAAACTTCATCTGCTTTTAGCTCATAAATAGCTACAAGAATACTCCGCATGACGCTTCCAAATGGATGGGAGACGATTGCGCCAGCAGTTTTCAATATTTTCACATCGCCATTTTTAACATTCATAGATTTTGGCAATAACTCGACAAGCCGAGTATCCATACAACTAATAATGACCATACGTTTCTCTGGGTACTTATCAGTTGTGTACTTAACATATTCACCTTCTTCTACAAACTGTTCATTAAATTCAAGAATTTCATTAAGTAAACTCATAATTACCACCCTTTTTTCTATGTATTTCACTTTTATTATATCAAATATTTCGAAGATTGGTTAAAAAGATATTTTAGTCAATTAGAGCGAYGATTTAGAGTAGCTGCACAAAACCCAAATATGATGATCTTTGGACTTTCTTCAACGTTAGATGAAAAAGTAAGAATAGGTGTATTTGTCTTAAATCTTTTCCCCCACTCTAAGGGCATCCACCCTTCTTGGTACGAAACAACCTTTTCTCCTTCTTTTGTCTTAATCTCAAAAGAAGTTAAACTTCCCGATGTTTGAACAGGCATCCATTCTGTCCCGTCAAACTTATAAATCATTCCATTAATTTTCACGAGTGACTTATTTTCTTGATAAAACCCAATAACCTCACCTTGATGATCCAAAATCGTAACCTTATTAAAAAGACCTCTTTTAATATAGTACTTAGCAAGTAAATGCCCCTCATGATCGACCAATTCATATCGCTTAGGCAATAGCATCGATAAGAAATTCGGAACCATCCACATGAACCACTTCATATTTAAATCTCGAATTTCGCCCAAAAGAGACCCATTAGGCGCAAATAGGAGTAGCCGTAAAGTTGGAGCAGGCATAAAAGTCAGTAATACATGTTCAGTTTGTAATAAACCTGTATTCGTTTCAATTAGTTCGTTAGGCAATTCCTTTATTCTATTTTCATAAATCCGATGACTTACAAATTGGGCAATACTTAAAAAAATAAATGGAGCCGTTATCAATAAAATGTTACCAGGAATTATTG